>JASHTH010000061.1 GCA_030040655.1 Acidobacteriaceae bacterium
AGTTGATCACGCCGCCGGCGGAGGTCACTCCGCTCTCCACGCCGGCAATGCCGTTGAGAAACTCGATACGCTGCTTGTTTTCCAGAGGCACGTCCTGCTCGCCGGCAATGGTCAGACCATTGATCTCGAGACCGGTCGCGAGATCGATGGGAAAGCCGCGAATCTCGTAGTCGCCATAATAGCCGACAGGCGCATAATCCTCCTCGATGGAGGCATCGTTCTTCACCACGTCGGCGAGCGTGCGCGCCACCTGGTCGTTGAGCACGGCGCGCGTTGCCACGGTAATCGAGAGAGGCGTTTCCTGAACTGAACTAAACTGCCCGCCAAGGCTGCCGGCCTGGGCCTCGGGGGCTGCGTAGTCGTTTGGCGATTCGTCATGGACGATGACTGTGGTTGTGACCGGCGCGATCTTCTGCGGATTGGCCGCCGGCGTCGATGTCCCGGATGATGGCGGATTCTGAGCCGATGTTGGGCTCGCCGTTTGTTGCCCGAAAAAAGCGGTTGCTAGGCAGATCGGGAAGATCGAGACTCCAAGCAGCCACACACCTCCCCGTCCTGGGGTTCTGCGCGGCATTTGCGGCGGGATGGCGAGGAGCGATTGGAGCACAAGCTCTCCTTGCTTCGAACTGAAACAGGAGAGCCAAACTGCTTTGCGAGGAATTGTGCCGCCTCGCCTTGGGAAACTTCCCACGCCGGTATTATCCGGATCGGGTTCGAGGGTATCTTCTCAGCCCCACCCCTATGGAGCACCCCTGTTTCAATAACGAGATTGAAACACTTGCCGCCCGCTTTGGCAAATCGACCCGGCATGATGCGAGACGCGGCGGAACTGCTCGCACGCTGACCAAGAGGCAGAACCAAGCGAAGGAGGCGCCGGCTCACCGCCACAGCGACTCGACCAGCGGCCGATAGCTTTTCAACGCCGGCACCGCCAGGCCGGGGACTTTCGCTGCGTCGTCGGCGTGGCGCAGGGTTACCGCTTCGTGCCAGTGAGGCATGGCGAGAAATTCCTCGGCCTCCGCGGCCGTCATCGGACCGCCCTGCAAGGCCAGGCTCTGCTTCGAAGCCGGCGAGAGCTGTTCGTAATATTGGCTGTCGACGAAGCAAAGATAACGCTTGGCGGCTACATGCAGATGAATCGGATCGAGTACGGCGGCAGGCAGATGTCCGGCGAGCGCCTCGGCTCCCATCTCTTCATGCCGCGTATCCACGCCGCGATCGGCGATATCCTCGCCTTCGTGATGCAGCAAATGACCCACGTCGTGCAGCAGGGCCGCGAGGACCAAGGTCTTTTCTCCTCCGCGCTGATCCACGTACCATGCAGCCTGGAGCGCATGCTCGAGCTGGGTGACCGCTTCGCCAAAATACGCTTCGCTGCCGCCGGCCGCAAACAATTTGAAGACTTCGTCGACTGAAGTGAGAGTGTGCACTGAATCTACGCCTCCTCTGGCGCCTCATCCGCGAGCGGCTCCTGCTTGTCGAGCGGCTCGCGCTTGTGCTGGTGCACGACAAGCACAAAGGCGACTACCGCGGTGAGAAACCCCACCCCGGCCAGCATCAGGAAGGCATTCCGCCAGCCGTAGTCCACGGTCACGCGCGCCATGGTGTCGCCGGAAAGCAGACCGGCGGCCAGGTACCCCAAGCCATCCATAACACCTGCCGCCGTGGCGCTGCCGCGCTTTCCGCCGAAATCGAGCGAGATGGCTCCGGAGAGGTAGGCATATGGGCCGAGCAGAGCGAGCCCGGTGAGTGCGACCAGGCTGACGGCGACCCAGGGATTGGCCGAAGACGGCGTGAGCGCGAGCGCCAGAAGGCACAAACCCACGAGAGCGAGCCCGCTAAAGAGGACGCGGTTGCGCCCGTTCAGGCCGAGCCGGTCGCTCAACACGCCGCAAAGAACCACCGAAACACCGCCCAGCAGCGGGAAGAGCGCGGATCGGCTGGCCGCCTCGGCGCTGCTCAGGCCGACATATTGAACAAAGTAGGTCGGGGTCCAGAAGTTGAAGGTCTCGCGCAGCAGCGTGGTGCCGACGGAAAGCAGGCAAACCAGCCAGAAGGGAACGCTGGTGAAGAGCGGCCGCAGGATCGCCCAAAGCGCCACTCGCTCTTCGCCGTTGTCGTCTTTTCCGGCATACAAGTTGAGCGGGTTGGCTTCCGGGGAAGGCAGGCCGCGCTCTACCGGCGTTTCGCGCAGAAGGATCCAGTTCGCCAGCAGCAGCACCGCGAGGGACGCCGCCCCGACCACGAAGATGCCTCGCCAGCCCATTCCGGCGCCCAGCAGCAGCGACATGATATAGCGGCAGGCCGCATCTCCGAAGAGATAGCTGAGGCAAAGCACGCCCATCACCGAGCCGTAGCGCGAATAGTCGAACCAGCGCGACGTAACCTTCACTAGGCCCGCCCAGCCGCCGGACTGGACGAGCCGGTTGCCGATCCAGGCCAAGGTAAAAAACGGCAATGTTCCGGAAGCGGCGAAGACGAGCGTGAAGACGATGGAGCCGGCCATGCCGCCGAGGAAGTTTTTGCGCCCGCCGAAGAGGTCGGCCGTGGAGCCGGACAGAAACTTGCCGATTGCGTAGGCGAAGACGCCTGCCGAGACGATGGTGCCGAAGTGGATCTTCGCCGCGTCCGCCGACATGCCATGCCGGCCCATCTCCTGAATGAGCAGCGGCAGAACCACGGAAAAGTTCGACCGGCAGAAGTAGTAGCCCATATAGCCGACCGCCAGCAGAGCGATCGTGGCCACATGCCAGCGCGTCAGTCGCGGCTGACGGGAATTGCGGGGAAGCGTGGCGCGTTCCAGAACCGTCGTCTTTTCGGTCGGCACATCGGAAGACTACCACGGAGACACAACGGCCTTCGGCGAGCATGGCAGGTCGCCCGGCGTTTCCGCCGCTCACCGGAGTTTTTCTCGAGAATTGTCCCCGATTTTCTCTACGCGGAGGAGTCATTTTGAGTTACAAATGACCCAAAGGCGAAGAGAAATCGACGCTCCGGTGAATTCCCGATGAAAGGAAGTGAGATGAGATGCACAGGAAGTTCTCTCCGGCCCAATTCTCGCTCTGCGCGGTGTGGAAGCTGGCTTTCGTCTGTCTGGCCGCCTTGGCCAACGCGAAGCTGTCGGCCCAATCGACTTTCGGTACGATTCTCGGCACGGTGCGCGATTCGAGCGGAGCGGTGGTGACCGGCGCCCAGGTCACGCTCAAAAACACGGGCACGACTGCCGCGCGCTCGGCGACCACCGATGCCGACGGCAATTACGCCTTCAACAACATCGACGTAGGCCGGTATTCGCTCACGATCGAGGCGCAAGGATTCGAAAAAGAGTCGCTGCCCGAGATCGTCCTGCTGGCGCGCGAGACGCGCCGTCTGGACGCGGCCTTGAAGCCGGGTGCGGCGGCGACGACCGTTGTGGTGGTGGAAAACGCCGCGCCCGTGATCACCACCGACGTTTCGAATCTCGCCGAAACCAAAGTGGGAGACGAGCTCGAGGAGTTACCCGTCGCCATCTATTCGCGCTCCACGGGATCCACGAGTCCCATCTCCACGCTCACCACCGAGGCCGGCGTGCAGACCGACGACAGCGGCGAGCTGGCCGTGGACGGAACCACCGCCGCGCTGCTCAGCGTGACCATCGACGGCATCTCGTCGGTGGGTGTCGAGTACTCCGGCCCGGTCAACGAAATGTTTCCCTCGTTCAATTCCATCGAAGAGATTCGCGTCTCCGAGTCGAACAACAGCGCCGAGTTTGGCGGGGTTGCCGACATTACGACTGTCTCCAAGGCGGGAACGAATCAGTTTCACGGTGGGCTCTTCGAGAACCACGAGAACACGGTTCTTAACTCGAACAACACCTTCGCCCTTTCCAAGCCCAAGATCATCATGAATGACTTTGGCGGAACGCTGGGTGGGCCGCTGCAGATTCCGCGGCTTTTCAACGGCCACGACAACACGTTCTTCTTCATCAGCTTTGAGGGCCTGCGCCTGCCGCGCGAAACGCCCATCGTGCTCAGCGTGCCGTCGATGGATATGCGCGCCGGCAATCTGACCGGCTATCTCGCCGGCCAGGGCGTTTCCGCGATCTACGCGCCGGACGGCGTTACGCTTCTCGACCCCGCGCACGTTCCCGTGAATCCGATCTCGGCCAAGCTTCTCGACGTCCTGATGCCCAAGCCCAACTACGGCCCCGCCGGGTCCTATGCCAACAACTACGACATCAACTTTCCCTCGCCCATCTCCTCGAATCAGGGCGACGTGCGCCTGGACCGCACGATCTCATCGAAGCAGTCGGTTTTTGCGCGTTTCTCTTACAAGAATCGCCAGGTGATCACCGCCCCCTCCGCCGCTTGCACGTTCACGTACTGCGCCGAGGCCGGCAGCCCGTTGCAAGGCGGCTACAACACCCCCGAGATCGACGAAGGCCTCACCTTCGCGCACAACTACATTCTCTCCTCGAAGCTGCTCAACGAATTCCGCGGCGGCTACAACGCCCAGCACACTTCGGAGACGCAGAGTTATTCCACGTCCGCGATTCTCAGCCAGACCGGCATCACCGTTCCTCAGCCCGATCTCGAATGGTCCGAGGCGCCGCAGGTGCTCATCAACGGGTTCATGTCCACCGGAGCGGGCAACCCCGGGGCACAGCGCGGGCAGATCATCGAAGCCCTCGACAACGTCACCTGGTCGCCCGTGAACCACTCCTTCAAATTCGGCGCGGACTTCAAGCGCCTCACCGACCACGACGACAACGTCTTCGGCAACTATCGCTCCGGCTGGTATGTCTTCGACGGCTCCTCGATTGTCGGCGCCGCGATCCGCGATCCGTATACCGCGTTTTTGCTCGGCGTTCCCGACTACACGGAAGTCAGCTCCACGAACAATCCCACGATGAACGGTCTCGGCTATTCGTACGCCGTTTTCAGCCAGGACGACTGGAAGCTTGCCTCGCGCCTCACGCTCAATCTCGGCTTTCGTTACGAGCTTCACCCTCCCATCCACGACACCCACTACAACACGGCAACATTCCAGCCGGGTTTCTCGGCGACGATCGGCGGGCAACCGGTGAGCGGAGCGGTGGTGGTTTCGAACCAGCAGGCCATCTCGCAGGCTTCGTCGGCGTTCCTCGCCGCCATTGCGCCCACGCCGATTCTCACCGCGTCGCAAGCCGGCATTCCTACGGGGCTGCGCTATACCGACAAAACCGACTGGGGACCGCGCCTCGGCTTCGCCTGGCAGCCTTTCGGCAACGGCAAAACCGTTGTGCGCGGCGGCTGGGGACGTTACATCGAATCTCCGCTGGGCTTCTCGCTTGTCTCCGGATGGGCCGTGCACTCGAGCTATGTGGCCACCTACAACCAGGGCTACGCCTCCGACGAGGTAACGCCGCTGCTGACGTTTGCCAATCCCTTCAACACCGCGGCCGGCGGCAGCCCGACCGGCACCGCGGGCTTCTACTACGCCTTTCCCATCCACTATCACGACCCCAACGTGCAGCAGTGGAATCTCACCCTCGAGCGGGACCTCGGCCACAGCATCGGCGTGCGCGCCTCCTACACCGGCAGCCACGGCGAGAACCTCGAGGCCATGGTCGATCTCAACCAGGTGCCCGCCAATCCGTACGGCTACTTCAACGACGATCAGTCCGCTCCCGCGGCAACCGGCGCCTGCATCAGCGACGGCGGGTCGCTGGTGGCCGACCATCGGCCGTATCCCTGCTGGAGCGTGATCCAGAGCGTGACCAATCTGGCCGCAAGCAACTACGACGCCGGCTCGGTCGAAGTCTCGCGGCACAGCGGCAAATCGCTCACCTTCGACGCCAGCTACACTTTCACTAAAGATCTCTCCAACGCCGGCGGCGCCACGCCCAACGCCTTCGCGGTCGCCGGGGGCAGCTTTCTCACCGATCGCTTTCATCCCGACCTCGACTACGGCAACGTGATCTATGACCGCCGGCATCGCTTTCTGGTCACATACCTTTACGACCTGCCTTTCGGCAAGGGCGAGCGTTGGCTCAACTCCGGCAATGCGCTGAATCGCGTGGTCGGCGGCTGGCAGCTTGCGGGAGTCACCATTCTGCAGAGCGGGCCGTTCCTCACGCCGTATCAATCGTCGGTCGACCCGGCCAACACCAACATTCTCACTACGGTGGGAGAAGCGCGACCCGACCAGTTGCGCAACGTCTCGCCCTACGCCGCGCATCGCACCACGGCGCAGTGGCTCAACCCGGCGGCGTTTCCCTATCTCGATCTCGAGGGTGCCAACGGCGGCATCGGCCGCTTCGGCAATGCGCCGGTGGGCGGCGTAGTCGGTCCGGGCACGGACAACTTCTCACTTTCCCTGATGAAAGACGTGGCGCTGACTGAGAAATCGAAGTTCACGCTGGGCGTCGAGGCGTCGAACCTCTTCAATCACCGCAACTATGAGCCGCCTGACATGCAGGTGGATGCCGCATCCGCTTTCGGCACCATCACTGCACTGCAGACGGCCGAAGGCGCGGGGCCGAGGAGCCTGGAACTGGTCGGCCGCATCACGTTCTGATGCGGTGCGGCGCCGCCCGGCTCATTTGCCGTTCATGGCCTCCTGCGCCGCTTTGGCCAAAAACCCTGACCGGCTCAGATGGTGCGCTTCGGCGTATTCGTCAATCTGTGAGAGCAGCGAGCCGGGGAGGGAGATATTGACTCGCTTCGGCGCCGGATCGAGCCGCGTCGTATCCAGATCCACGAGCATCCAGACGCCTCCCTTGTACTTTGGATCGCGTGCCAGCTTTTCGAGCGGCGTTGGCGCGGGCAAGGGAGCGTCTTCTCCGGCGACGTGACACTCCACGGCTTCCTGCGCCATGCGGTTGACCTCCTCCCAGTCGTCCGCTGCGGAAAAGCATCCCGGAAAATCCGGAAACTCCATTCCGTGCGCATGTTTCTTATCGCCGATGTGAACGTAAACCGGATAGAGCACTACGACCTCCACTCCCAACCAGCCTGCCGATAGATGCTCCGCAAGGTTCCAATCGGAAGGTCCTTTTTCGGATGTGGAACCGTCACGGAACCGGGCTTCTCGGGATGCTTGAACTTGATATGACTGCCAACCTGGTGCGCCTTGCGCCAGCCCTCGCGTTCGAGCCTCTTGACGAGCTCGGTGCTTCCCATTTGTGTAATTATACACACCCGAAGCCACTGGTGCACAGTAGCTCTATTTTCCGGAGCCTTCTTGGATCGTCACGATCCGGTCCACGCCGGGCACGGTGAAATGTTCGACCTTGCCGCTGGGCCAGTGCACTTCGATATCGTCGACCTTGGTCGCCTGTCCCAGTCCGAAGTGTGGCCGCGGATCGTTGCTCGACAGGTAGCTGCCGCCGCTCAACACATCCTCGCGCTGCTTCATCCCGTTCGCCGTCAGGTACACCGTCGCGCCGGTCGCGTCGCGCGGGCTCCCCGGGCTCATTGCCGTTTTGGGCCCGCCCACCAGCTTCAGCTCCAGCCAGTGGTTTTGGTCGGGGCTTACGTTGCGCAGCAACACCGGGTGGCCGTCCATGACGTTGATGACCGCATCGATCTTGCCGTCGTTGAACAGGTCGCCCACCGCCATTCCGCGCCCGGCGATCACGTCGGCCAGGCCCGTTCCCTCGACCGCAGGTACCGCCTCAAACCGCTTGCCGTCGATGTTGCGGAAGAGCATGGGACGCTCTTTCCACGAGGTGCCCCAGTTGTACCTGTCGGCCTCGGGGTAGACAT
>JASHTH010000470.1 GCA_030040655.1 Acidobacteriaceae bacterium
AGAGGTTGGATATGCGCTCCGCTGGACCAGAAATAGCCCCTTCGGATTTCGCCCTGGATCACTGCTGCACAGGTGATCCCAAAGAGGGCCTGCTGTCTCAAAAAAAGTGTATTTCCCTGGAATGCAATTGACGTAGATTTCAAGGCTCGAAATCTGTGTAGCAAGAAACATCTGTTTTCTGCCACGTTGCTGTTTTGGAGAATCAAGGCGTGAAAACGGCATTCTATGCGAGGGAATCGACGAAGGATTGGGGACAAGACACTGAGAACCAGTTGCACCAGCTAAGAGAGTTCGCCGCGACTCAAAGGTGGAAGATTACCGCGGAGTATGTGGACAGGGCCTCGGGCAAGCGCAGCGATCGCGAACAGTTCCAGACGATGTTGCGGGCGGCAGAGCCGAACTGGATGTACTGCGCCGCTCATCGGGCAATCAGATCGTCTTGGTCGCGGTTGTCCCCGGGCGGACCCTTACCCTCCAGTCGAACGCATGCGTCCCTGCCTCGTCTGAATACACAAGTCGCTCGACGGACAGTTCTCCTTCAACGATCTGAACGCTGACGACCCTCTCGTCGAGCGCAATGGTGCCGAATCCGCTGGCCGTGGAAAAGAAGCATTGAAAAGGACGCGCCTTCAGGCGTGGTGAGAACCAGAGCGTCTTCTCCACCGCGGAGTAGCGAAGACCCGACAATGCGCCCAGCAGCGCGTAGCTGGCCATGGCGCGCGCGTACCAGTTGCCGCACTCGTATTCGTTCCAGGGATTGCGCGTGCGCCCGTCGTATCGGCTGCGCAGCGCCTTCACGATCGTCAATCCCTCCTCCGTAAAGCCCTCCTCGATGAGGTGCGAAGCCACCTGGTACTCGATCCCCGTCCATACCTCGTCGGAATATACGAACGGCAGTGTGGGCTTATCGCCGCGAGGCCAGCTGCACAGCAGAAGCCCCGGCTCGTGCCCCATGGCATACCCCGGCCGCTGCGCGTTGGCATGCTGGCTTAGGTCGGTCCTGAAGTTATGTTTGAAAATTGCTTGCAGGGTTGCGCGGACCTTCTGGCGATCGAGGGGCACGTCGATGCCATAGGTCCGTGCCATCCACGCGCCAATTACGGCATCCGACAGGCACCCGCTCCCGTACTGGTACTTCGGCCCTTCACGTTTGAGCAGCTTTTGCATCTCGCTGCTCGACTCATCCACCTGCGCCACAAGCTGCGCGAAGGAAGCGTCGCGCAGGCCCTCGTACTGCACCTGCTGCTGGTAATACTCCCCATTGAAGAGGTGCTCGTCCATGTAGTGCGCGCCGGTCTCGGCCAGGCCGCTGTAGAACTTCGCATCCTCCGGCTGGCCCATGGCCTTCGCCATTTGCGCCATCGCCTGAAGAGCGCCGATGTAAATGCTTGTGCACATCGGCTCCGCTCCCCAGAACTCGATGTCGTAGGTGTTGTGGTGCGGCTCGAACAGCGCACCCTTGTGTTCCGGGTCCCAGGTGCCGATGCAGTAGTCGAGGCTACGCTTCGCGAGCGGATACATGCGCGCAAGCCAGGCCGAATCGCCGCTGATCTGCCAGTCGCGGAATACTTTCATGATGCCGCCGAGCTGCCCGTCGGCCGCGGCATGATAGCCATGATCAACGGGCCCGTCGGGGATGGCGCCACGAAACGTCACATGCCCACGCTCATCCATGGATCGATTCAGTTCGAGATCGCGCAGGGTCCGCTCCAGATGCGGATATAGGTTCGGAAAGGCCTGGGCATAGTTCCAAACATGCGTGCATGAGCCGTGACAGCAGCCGTTGTCGGGAAAACAGCCTTCCCATCCCCAGAGGTTTCCGTTCTCCTCGCGCAAAACGGTCGGCGATTTCAGAATCCCGAGATTCGCCGAGACCGCATCCAGCACGTATGTCGGCAGCGTGGATGAGAACAGCGCTTCTTTGAACCGCACGGTCCGCGAGCGCAGCGAAGCGTAATTCTGCTCCACATACAGAGCCACCTCGCGCGCATCGTTCCACTGGCCGGCGTAGAAAGGCCGCCAGAGCGGCCCGCTGCCACCAGCCTCGCTGCGGCATCCCGCAACCCCCTGGACCCCACTCTTTGCGTCCTGCGGCGCACCTTCGCGCAGATAGCAATTCGGGAAGTGCCATGCGATCGCGATCGTGTAGGTGCGCGACTCGCCCGCTCCCAGGCTGCCTTCGATGAGGACCGATCCGCCATTCCGTCCCGCATTGTCTACGTTGTTCGAGCCATCGTTCTCAGTGAAATTCCCGGTTGAGACTTCGCGCCACAGGGCGGAGATGGAATCGAATTCCCAGCCCGGGCTGCGCAGCCACATCGCCTTAATGCGCAGAGCATCGGGCGGCTTCACTCCGAACACCAGCAGCGCCGCGCTCCCGAAGGCCTCCGCATGCGGCTCTTCGCGATTGCTCAGGTACACGCCCTTGCCCGGGATCACGGCATTCTTGCTCGACGCCTGATCGGGCTCGCATCCCGGCGCCAGGTGCGACAGGTGATAGGAAAACTCATACTCGATCCGGCGCGCCGTGGCATTGCACAGCGTGTATTCGAGAATCGCGCACGGAATTCCGGAGTTTTTGTCGTCCAGCGGAATAAAAGGATTCCACCCGGTGACCTTCACTTGGAGCGGAAGCGAGGCATCGCTCAGCGTCGCTTCGCCAAACGGATACTCGCCTTTGAATGTGCAGTTTTGAAATCGCGGAAGGCCTTCGAACCCTCCGCGGCGCAGGCCCTGCCCCTGGAGTCCCTGGTCGAAAATCTTGAACGGCGGGAAGGGTCCCTCGATTAGTTTGGTGACGCTCGCCTCGCCCTTTACGCGCAGGATTGCGAATGCAGCTTCAGGAGAGTCGGCCGTGAAGCTTTCCGGCAGCGCGGTCGTTTCCGGCCTGGTGCGGATGGAGAAATCCTGGAGCCCTCCGTAGCCGTTCATGCAGACTGATCCGGCGCCGATCCCGCCGATGGGCATGGCGATCTGGGTTGTCCGGTCGCTTCTGAAGGTTCGCTGCGGCTCGGTTGCGAAGAGTTCCGCCGCCGAGAACGGCGATGCATCCTTCTCCGGTTCCTGCGCAGCAGACGGCGCGGAGATTCCCGGCGCTGCCGCTGCAAAGGCCGCTGAAGATGTCGCCTTCAGAAAATCCCGACGAGTCGGTTTCATCGACGATGTCATCGCGTCTCCGGCCGAAACTAACGCGGGAAGCCCACCTTTTCAACCAGGATAGAGCACGACGCTGCCAACGAGGCCAAGCAGCGAGAAGCTCAGGACAATATGATCTTCGGGCGAGAGCCGAGGCTGTGGCATGGAACCCATCCGTGCGATGTCTTGACCTGAGGGCATTCATTCTAAGACGGGGACTCCTGCCGCGGCCAAGCCTTTCAACCTGAGTCATCTGCTGCGCATGGATGTTCGCTGCAAATGGCCGGCATTTTCGCGAATTGCGGGCGAATCGCCGCCAGTACTTCCCTTTGCCGGCGCTTCGCCAACGCTGGTCCGGTTCGACTCCCCGGCGCACTCGAAACTTCCCCTTTGGCGGCAACCTGACCGGAATCCGTCAGAGCCTCGGCAATCGCTCGATTGTTGTGTCGCCTAAGCCTTGGCTTTTCCAAACCAACGTAGGACCCGGTTCTTGTAGTCAAGATAGGAATCACCGAATTCCGCTTCCAAATCGCGTTCCTCCCGCGGCACAAGGCTCAAGATCGCGACCAGACACCAGAGCAACCATACGAAGAGGACACTGATGCTGCCAAAAAAGAGAGCCCATCCGAGTCAGATTCCTAGGTAAGCGATATATATAGGATTCCGGGTGAATCTGTAGGGACCCCGCACT
>JASHTH010000471.1 GCA_030040655.1 Acidobacteriaceae bacterium
CGGAAGAACGGATTTAGACGAAGGAAAGCAGAAGGATGGAAGTGGGCGGGCAGATGGGCCGATGGATGGTTGTTGCCCTTCCCGATAACAACAGGCTTCCACAAAGATCAACACTACTGCTCCCAAAACACATCAAACGATTTATTGAAGCCGGTTGAAATCTGTCGAAAATAAGTGCTTTCGATTGGGGTCAACCCCTCCATTGAGACAGTTGCCGTTGCTACACTGGCAGCGGTTTTTAGTGCCGAACCTCCAGGTGAAACAGAACGAGGTTCGCACAGGTTGCGACAATGCTCCTTTGTGCCGATCATTCGATTGGCCCTGGGAGCATGGTAGGGGTGTGGGGAAGGGACGGCGTTTGAGTCCCTTCCCCTACCAGCGCCAGGGAAGATCTTCGCAAGGAGCCATCGAACAGGCGGACTCTCGCAGAGTGTAGTTCTGCTCGCTCTTTTGGCTCGCCTGCAGCTCGAACTCCTTGGGCGAACGGTCGGCGGACGTGTTCCTGTATACCCTCTTCGCTGTTCGCGTGGGCTGTGTCGTAGCTGGAATCGTAGAACGATTGGCGGGAGTTTTCGTTTAGCTCCGCCGGACGTATTCCGCTAGTTTCGCAAGAACCAAACACCAACCAACGCCGTTCTGCATATGGCTCGACCGACAGGACCGCTGTTACGCATGCTGAACGCAACCGGTGAAGCGAAGGCGGGCTCTGCGGAAACGCACCCTGCCAAAGTGGAAGACAGGCAAAGTGTTGCACTCCCGGATGAGTTGGGCGCCTCGGCGTCAATGTTCGATCTTCTTGATGTACATCCAGAGTCCAGCGAGAACCAGAGTAATTGCGAAAAGCGATACGCCAAGCCCGATGCGACGGTGGTTGCGCTCGATCATGGCATTCTGTCCAGCCTGCAGATCCTTGTCGGCAATTTTCAAGCCGGCCTGAACATACAGACGAACAACCTCCGGCTTAAAACTGTGGATGGCGACCCGGGCTTTGGTCAGCGAGTCTTTGGCGTCGTTCTGTGCCAGACGGGCATCGCTCACTTCCATGCCGGCAGCCTCCGCGACGGCGAGCTTCTGATCTGCCTCTTTAATGGCTCCATCCAATTGCGTCAACCCGGTGAGCATCTCGGCCCTGGCCTGATCGCCGACGTCGCCGGCAGTGTGGCACTGCATGCACGTGGCGCCTGGCTGGTTGCTAAGCTTAGCATCCGTAGGATGAACGATGGCGTGGTTTTCATGGCATACCACGCAGCCGGGCAGAGAAGCCGCATCAAAGACGGCCTTGTGTGCGGTCTTGTCGTACATCTGTGCTTGGAAGACATGACAGTTGGAGCAGACGTTTGGCACGCTGTCCACTCCTGGGGGAGCCGCGCCATGGTTGCCATGACAGGTTGTGCAGGTGGGCGCGCTCAAATCGCCCTGCACCACCAGCGCTTCATGGTGGACGCTGGTGTTGTACTTGGCAAACTGGTCGATTGGAACGGAATACTTCCTCATGTAGTTTGCATCGGCATGGCAACGGGCGCAGGCATTTGCAATGTTGACCGGATAAACCTTGGACTGCGGATCGTTGGGCGCTCTTAGATCGTGAACGCCGTGGCAATCGGTGCACACTGCAACGTCCGTATCGCCGGCGGCCAGGCGTTTGCCATGGACGCTGGTGTGATACTCAGCCAACTGGTCAGTGCGCAGGCTGGGGTTGAATTTACGCATGTAGGCGGGATTGGAGTGGCAACTTCCGCACAGTTGCGGGATTTGCCGGCGGCTAATAGCGCCTTTCCAGCCCGCAGCAGGGCTCATCGCTTTGGCTAGATCGTCGCTGCTGGCGTCGCCGCCATGGCAACTGACGCATGTCAGACCTTTTTGGGCGTGAATATCGTGGCTGAATGTCTCCTGGGTTACCCCCATTGGTTCAGGCAACGCGGAGTGGCAATCCAAACACGAGTTTTTGGTTTGCGCGTTGCCCAAGGAAGCAGCCAGTACAACAAGGCATGACGCCATGAGGCAGCAGGGCATGCCCAATGCGCGAAACTTACTTCGCAACATAGCCATAGACACTCATCGCGATTACGTAGACCAGGGCAAAAATCGACAGTCCAGTGACCCACTGCTTGGAGCCAGCCACGCGGTCGCTCTCGAAGAAAGGCAGCAATAACCAGAGCAATCCGATGGCCCCGAAAGCCAGGATTCCCAGAACCTCGCCGTCAGCAAACCACACTTTTGAGGGGATGAGCTTCAGTGTCTGAAACATGAACAGGAAGTACCACTCAGGCTTGATTCCTGCCGGAGCTGAGGCGAACAGGTCGGCCTTGACGCCAAGATTCCACGGGAACAGGGCTGCCAGCGCGCCCAAAACGCCCAGCCCTGCATACCAGGCCATCAATTCGCGCAGCACAAAGTTGGGAAAGAACTTTATTTCGCGCTTCGCTGATGGATTGGCGACCCACTCACGTTCCACCTTTGGCGGTACACTCATGCCCTGCCGCTGCACGAGCAGCAGGTGCACCATGATCAGCGAGGTCACAACGGCGGGCAGAATCGCTACGTGAAATCCAAAGAAGCGAATCAGCGTCGCGCCGGTCACTTCCTCGCCGCCACGAAGGAAGATCATGATGGGATGGCCAATCAGGGGAACCTGCCCCGCGATATCGGTCCCAACCTTGGTTGCGAAGAATGCGAGCGTATTCCAGGGCAGCAGGTATCCGCTGAAGCCGAAGCCCATCACCAGTACCAGGAGAATGACGCCGCTGATCCAGGTCAATTCCCGCGGTTTGCGAAAGGCCTTGAAGAACAATACGCTGAACATGTGGGCAAAAGCGGTAAAGATCATCAGGTTGGCCGACCAGGAGTGAATGGAGCGGATCAGCCAGCCAAACTGGACCTGGGTCATGAGGTATTGCACACTTTCAAACGCTTCGTTGGCTCCGGGCCGGTAGTAGAGCAGAAGCAGGATGCCGGTCGCCACCTGAATCATGAACAGGAAGAGCGTGATGCCGCCCAGGAAATACCAATAGGACAGGCGATGGCGAGGAACGGTTTTCTTCTTCAGGGGAGCGATCAGGTCATTCCACTCGAGTCGCTCGTAGAGCCAGTTGCGCACATTCCGGAGAACCTTCATCTCAGCCCTCCCGGCGGCGAGTTACAAAGATCTCGTCTCCACGGACCTCTACGTCAAAGGGCTGCAGAGGCCGGGGTGGCGGCCCGGAGATATTGCGGCCGTCGAGGCCATAGGCGCCGTTGTGGCAGGCGCACCACACCTCTTTCAGGTCAGGCCGATACTGAACGGTGCAGGAAAGATGCGTGCAAACAGCGGACATAGCCCTGTATTCGCCTTCGGCCGTCAGGATGAGAAGGCCGGGGCGGCTGCCGAACCGGAAGATCTTGCCGCTGTTCGGTTTCAAGTCACCCACTTTGCCGGCTACTACAGAGTCACCTCCCAGATCCGCCGTTTGGGGAGGGACAATATAGCGCAAGACGGGATAAATAAAGGCTGCCGCGGTGGCCAGAAAACCGCTGCCCAGCAGCAACTCCACAAAACCGCGACGGGCAATGGGCGTGCCTGAGGGGTAATTTGCGTTCGCCATTCCCGATCCGCTCGTTGCCATATCGGTTTCTCCGCTCTGTCGTTATGTAAGTCGTGGCCGCTTAAGCTCAACGCTCAGCGGGTTGCGGCTGGATTCACCGAACGCGATTCAACGGCGCGTTGAATCTCGCGCATCCACATCGCTTGCACCAACTGGAGCCGTTTTCCTACAAGGATGGCCAGGTTGAACGCGATCCTGCGCCCGGTTTCCGGCGCGCGATCAAAGAAGGCTAGAAGCGCTTCTCGCGGCAACGCGATCACTGCTGCGTCCAAGGGTGCCATGGCCGAAAGTGTGAATCGGTAAGGAGGCACCATGGCAGACCAGCCCACTGTTTCTCCGGGCGCCTTTTCTTCAAAGAAGACCTCCTCCTCCTTACCTCGAACCAGCATGGGAAATGACAGGCGGATGCGGCCGCGCTCGATGAGGAAGAGGCACTCTGCGGCATCTCCCAGCCGGAAGAGCGAGCTTCCGCTGGAAACGGCCCTGCGCGAACCCAGCGCCAGCACTTGATCGGCTTCAGCGGGAGAAAGACCATTGAGCAGTTCATGCGCCATGGCGGGCTTCCTCAGTTGACAAAAGGCGATGTCGTCTTGCTGTGCAGCAATGCCTGGTTGGGAAACGCAACAAACGATTCCGCAGCGGCCTGCTCCAGACGTACGTGATCCTCAATCTGCTTCAGCAGCACTTCGATGGGCACCTGGATCGGCACGGGAATTGAGGGAATTATGCCCTCCGAGAAGAAGCGCGCCGGGGCCGGCTTGATCACTGGCTGCTCAGGCTGCGCTTTGAGTGGGGGACCCTGGGGGCGGGTAGCCGCGGCGAACGCCAAGGCGGTGATCGCCAGGCCAACGAAGGTGAAGCATAGTCCCATTACGAGCATCTCCATATGGGTCAATCCTCCTCTGTGGCCGTCTCAGAAAGCACTTCGCATGCCATTGCGACAAGCGGCTATAACTCTTTTTGTTTCAATCAGAACCGTTGTTAAAGGGAGGTGTTGACCTGACATTTTGTCATGCGCTCCTGACAAATCGTCAGTCGTTGACTGTGACCTGCCCGCGTGCAACAATTCCGCCACCAGCAATCGGATCACCTCTATGAAACTGCGCTTTGCCGGCATGACAGTTAGCCTCACGCTGGGGATTACCGCGGCCGTGGTCGTTGCTTGCGGAGTGGCAGCCTATATTTACTCGGCGCACTACTTCAAGAGCACGCTCGAAATCGAGCAAACCAACGCGCTGGCAGAGGGCGAGTTGATCCACACGGCGCTCGAACACGCCATGTTGAATAATGACCGGGCCGAAATTGCACAAATGATTGAGCGATTCGGCAAACAGGCGCGCGTGGAACAACTCATCCTCCTCGACCACGATGGCGTGCCGCGTTACTCGAGCGCCCCCTTGGGCCATGGGGAAGACTTTCGAATCGCTTCTCCCACTTGTCAGGCATGCCACCGCGATCCGGCGGATCGTAGAGAATCGAGCCGCGTGATTGAAACCAGGGGCGGCGCGATCCTGCGAACGGTACTGCCGATTCGCAACCGTGAGGAATGTACTCGCTGCCATAATCCGGCGCAACGAATCAACGGTGTACTCATACTGGATTACAGCGCGGAGGAAGTGCGTGCCGGTATGACAAGCGACCTTCGCTGGATGGTTGCCGGCACAGGAGCCCTGACCTTCTTTATTGTGGGAGCCATCTTCATCGTGATCCGCGTGTCTGTCTTGCGACGCTTGCTGCGTCTTGAGACTACGGCGCGCCTTGTCTCCCAAGGCGATCTCAATCGGCGCGTCCCGGTGGAAGGCTCGGACACGCTGGCCTGGCTCGGCCGGGAGTTCAACATGATGGCCGACTCGATGGCCGGTCTGCTGGGCGAGGTTAGTGCCCAGCGCGAACGGCTGGAAACGGTGATCAACAGCATCGACGACGGCATTGTCGTGCTCGATCCGGAGCGGCGGATCATTGCGGCCAACGATGCTTACCTGCGGCGCACCGGAAGAGAGCGCAATCAGGTTGTCGGTTGTCACTGCTATCAACTGGGAATCGGCTCCTGCGACCTGCCCGACTGTCCAACTTTGGCATATCTGAAAACGGGGACCCAACAGGTTCGTATATGCGAGCACCGCGGTGGCAACGGGACAGTTGCGTGGGAAGAGATCCATGTTTCGCCGATCCAGAATGCCAACGGCAAGACGACGCACGTGGTGGAAGTGTGGCGCGACATCTCAGAACGCCGAGCCGCCGAGGCAAACCTGGCGGAATCCCATCGCCTTGCCTCGCTGGGTGTGCTATCGTCTGGTTTCTCTCATGAGTTGAATACTCCGCTGGGCACGGTGCTCACCTGTATCGAGGGCATTCTCCGTGAATCGTCGGCCAACCGCGAGACAGCGCCAGATCAGGCCAAAATCCACGACAATGCGTCGATTGCCCGCGAGCAGTTGCTGCGCTGCCGCAGCATCACGCAGCAGTTCCTGCGCTTGTCGCGCGGCCAGCGCCACGCTGGAACGATCGTGGATCTGCGCGAAGCCATTGAGGCAGCGCAGCGTCTGGTCAGCCCTACCGCGCGCGCCCACTCGGTGCAGATTCTGGTGCACCCAATTGAAACCAGCCTCAATGTGCGGGCCGGCGAGGCGGAGCTGCAGGACCTGCTGATCAATCTTCTGCTCAATGCAGTGCAGGCATCCAAACCCGGCAGCCAAGTTGAGGTCGAAGTTCGAGCCGGCAGCGATTTGCGCGTGCGCATACGGGACCAGGGCTGCGGGATTGGGCAGGACTACCTGAAAAAGATCTTTGAGCCCTTTTTCAGCATGCGCGAAGGCGGCACCGGGCTGGGGCTCTTTCTTTCGCTGAACGCAGTCAGAAACTGGGGCGGCGATATTCTGGTCGAGAGCGCTCCCGGCAAGGGATCGACATTTGAAGTCGTGTTGCCGGCAATTCTCCCCGAACCGGTGCGGGAGGTTCGAGCATGAAGGCGTCCTTCATCCTGATGGTCGACGACGACGCCGCGTTCCGCCACGTGATGTCGGACGAGCTTCATCGCCTTGGCTATGAAGTTTCAACCGCGGCCTCGGGCGAGGAGGCCGTTCAGTCTCTTTCAGCCTGTGAACCCGATGTAGTTCTTCTTGACCTGCGGCTCCCCGGCATGAGTGGCCTTGAAACGCTGCGCGCCATTCATGCCAATCTGCCCGCTACCGAGGTCATCATGCTCACCGGCCACGGCTCTATCGACACCGCCATTGAAGCGATCCGCATCGGTGCATTCGACTACGTGGTTAAGCCCTGCCCTCTGGATGAGCTTGACATTCGAATCCAAAGAGCGCTGGAACGGCGCACGCTGCGGCGGCGGACAAATCTCCTTGAGCGTGGGCTGACCCCTCCCAACCTGGAAAGCTCATTCATTGGCGAGAGCCAAGAGTTCCGTCGTCTGCTCGGCATCCTGCACAAAATTGCTCCCAGTGACTCCGCCGTTCTCATTGTGGGCGAAACTGGTGCTGGCAAAGAGCGCGTTGCCAAGCTGATTCACGCACGCAGTCAGAGGAGCGCCAAGCCTTTTGTCGTCGTGGAATGCGCCGCACTGCAGGAAAGCCTACTCCAGAGCGAACTGTTTGGCCACGAGCGCGGAGCCTTCACCGGAGCCGATCGTGCGAAGCCCGGGCTATTCGAAGTTGCGGATGCAGGCACCATCTTTCTGGACGAGATTGGCGAGATTAGCCCGGCTACGCAGACAATATTGCTGCGCGTGCTCGATACTTCCACATTCCGGCACCTGGGTGGAACGCGGGAAATCCATGTCGATGTCCGAGTCCTTACCGCCACCAACCGCGACATTGCGGCGATGGTGAGGCAGGGACTCTTCCGCGCGGATCTGTACTATCGGCTGAGCACGATTACCGTGGAGGTTCCCCCACTACGGGCGCGTAAAGGCGATATTGATCTCCTCGCGCAGCAGTTTGCCGCAAAGCTCAACCTGCAATTTGGCTCAAACAAACACTTCAGCGGGGAGGCACTGGAAGTGCTGCGGCGTCACAGTTGGCCTGGCAATGTTCGTGAGCTATTGCATGTAGTTGAGGCGGCGCTGGTGTTGTGCGACGGCTCCACAGTGCTTCCGGAGCATTTGCCCGCCGATTTGCGCAATGCAGAATCTGTGGCGCGAACTGAACCAACGGTTGCAGTTCAGCAGTCCATGTCGCTCGAGGCAGCGGAAAGGGCGCACATTCTTGCGGCACTTAACGCCTGCAAAGGGCACCGCGGCAACACTGCAAAAGTGCTGGGAATCAGCGAGCGCAACCTGTATCGCAAGCTGTGCGACTACGATCTTCTCTCCTGAACGACGAGTGCCTGGACCATTCTGCCTGAATACAAAGCACATCTTCACAGCAGATAAGCGGTCTTGACCTGGCTGCAGTCTATGGAGTGATCGTGCTTCCATTCGACCTCCTCTTTCATCGTGCAGAGGGCATGGTTCCACACCACGTCGTGCACGAAGCCGGGGAACAGGAATCTCACTCCTTTCCACAGCATCCGATTCGCCACGCCCGTGCCTTTCCTGTAATTGAATGCTGCATAAACTGAGAGCTTGCGGTTGCCGTCCCTTGTCGGCGATATGTTGAAAATGAGCCTTCCATGATCGACGATCCGGTCGTCGGCCTCATAGAGCACGGCTGTCGAACCGGCTCTACGAGTCAACTCCAGTTCCGCGGTTAACTGCACGCCCGCAATTTTGTAGAGAATCACCGATCCTACCTGGTTGGGCGCTCCCTTGATCTGTTGCATGCGAATGAAGCGGATCTTCAGGAACCGGGCGTTGGGCTGGCCATACCGGGCGAGCTGTTCCATGATCTCTGCTTCAGAACCCCGGATCTTGATCTCATACATGCACTCAAAGTCTAGGGAATCGCCCAGGACCATTCCCAGGCTTGAAGCAATCTCCTTCTTCAGCGCTTCCCGCTTTTCCACGGGCACAACCGTTGGATAGCGACCGTACCTGCCCCATTTCAGGCCCAAAGCAGCTTCACACGCCACATTTCTCAAAGTCACCGCCGCGCCGGCAAAAATCGAGCCGAGAACGCCCCAACTGCATATTTCCTTCAGGATTTCACGATAGTCTGCTGTACCGCTCGCAATCTTCCAAAGCATCCTGCTCAGTGGCCGGCTGTGCTCGTCCCGTACCTTGTACTCAGTAGCGAACGCCTGGTACACAATTCGGCTCAGAAAAGGCATGGCAAACGCCGTTCGGCTCACGGCATACACAATCCTTCCGGCGCGATTATCATCTTCAAGCCATTGAATGGTCTTGCTGTATCCCCGGTCCAGGGTCTGCCGGTCGATTCCCTCGTGAAGCACGACTTGCGCGAGTTTGATGGCCGTCCTGAATGCAGAATAGAGACCATCCTTGTTCAATCGCGACCCAACTGCATCCCCGATGAGAGCAAACCGGTCGCCGCAAGGAGATGAGGCGGCGGTCACCGCCATTTTGGGCGCGCAAACGCAGCCCAGAGGAGCCGCCGAGATTCCCGGCAGAATCCGTTCAACCTGAGGCAGGAACAGAAAATCCTTCACAAGCCGCCGGCTGTCCCGGGGCAAGATCGCTCCATCGACACATCTGCCGATCATGGCTACGGTTAAGAATCTGCCTTTCGGAATGAGCGCAGTGTGTTCGATTGCAAGTTGTCCTGAACCGAACTCAATGAAGTACATCTCCCGATTCAGGTTGTGCTGCAGATAGCCCTCCCCAACATCGAGCTCGAAGATGAGAGTCTTGCGAGCCCGGCCGGGCACGAACGAAGGATTCAGCCGCTTGATGGAAGCGATGAGCGCATCGGAGCGACCCTCAACGCCATAATGCGCATTGATTCCCGTGGCGAAACTCACAAAGCTGGCTTCGAAGGAGAACCTCTCTCCTAAGCCGGGTTT
Organism: Acidobacteriaceae bacterium; assembly: GCA_030040655.1. GTDB lineage: Bacteria > Acidobacteriota > Terriglobia > Terriglobales > Acidobacteriaceae > Telmatobacter. The sequence goes on from JASHTH010000471.1 coordinate 9,492, forward strand.
CACGGTAAGAACAGGCTTGCCCGATCGGCTATAGGCAACCGTCTCGACCTCGCCATGCAGAACGCGTGCGCCTTCTTTGACTGCTTCTGCGAGCAGATACCCGTCGAAACCTGCCGGGCTGTCACGCCCCTTGCCGGGCAGCGACCCTCTGTAGACGGAGTACATCCTCTGGTTTTCGGGCACTCGAAGCCTGAAGTTCTTCCAGCGCCCGTGAATCCACACATGATCAATTCGTCCTTGGATGACTTCCTCGGGGACCGATAATCCGCTCGTTTCCAGAACCTGGTTCAACCTCGGGGAAATCACGCCGGCACAAAAATTACAGCCACGGCATTGATAGCCATCGAAGTTCAGATCTGTCGGACCGCGTTTTTCGATGATCACGACCTCGAGATCAAGGTCGACCTGTCTGGCTTCGCGAAGAAGATGGATAGCGAAAAACGAACCGGCAGGACCGCCGCCGACAACCGCGATCCGATCTCCGGTCAAAAGTCTCAATGATGAAGGTGGGGTTCTCATTTCGTTTTCCATGCGATGGAGAATCTATGCGCGATCGCGTGGTTCGTTGAGGAACGCTCCGAGCTGATGTCTTCCATTTGCGGTTGTGAGCTAAAGGGCGACCCCTCTTCTGACCCATGCCCAGAATTGGCGCGTTGGCTCACTTTTCGAATCGGATAAGGATTCCCCGCTACGGATCCCTCTCTTCGCTGCAGGTTGAGAGCACGTCGTTGGAGACGGGCTCTCCCGTTAGGTCATCGCTTTGTGCGCCTCTAAGCGGAATTCTCGAGGCCGGCCTTCGGAGCGATAAGCCTCATCTGTGAAACCAGCGAGTACCGTCCGGGCAGCACGTACCTCGGAGGCGAGGATCGACAGCACAAATGTGTAAAGCTTCGGGTTCGTTTGCAATAGGTCCTCGAAATCCTCCAAGCGGACGAGTCCGAGGACCGAACCTCTGCGCACGACAGCGGTCAAGGTGTATGGCTCCTTGCTCAGGGCAGCCGGCAAGCCCAGAACAGATCCCGCGCCGGCGCGAAAGCTCGCGATAATGCTCCCAGCGGGTGAAAGCAACTTGAGGGATGCCTCCCCATCCCGAATGAAATAGACTGCGCGAGGTTTCTCTCCCTGGTGGAAAAGCGTGCCGCCTTCCCCGCACACGATGGTCTCAGACCGCCCCTCGAGCGCCTGCAAAAGCTCATTATTCGCTGTGAATGCGTCCTGGCTCATGAAATGACCCTCCACCTCGGCGCGGTCGCACTCCTGAGTTTCGTGTTCCGCTCTCAGAACCCGCGCAGTCCCACCGGTTTTCCGATCGCGGCGAGATTTTAAGAATGCCGCCAGCCTCTCGATAGCCTGAACTTTCGCGCACTTTTAGAACGGACTTCTGTGATACAGAACACGCTTCCACTGACGCAAATGACATATCTGTCCCTCGCCAAAGCTCCGAACTGCCGCAAAATCAGGTATTTGGAAGAGTCGTGCCGCGTGCGCCCTGTTCTTAGCACAAGGCCGAACTGAAATTCGTTCCACGTCGCCGGAATGGCCGACCCAGCTGAATTTGGCGAGACAGAGCGGGTGATGGCTCGGTCCCCAAAGGGCCGCAGCGTGTTGCGACCAGATCAATCACCTGAACGAAGTTCGTTCAAGGTCGAAATGACGCACCGTCGAGATGAGAGACGCCAATGAGGAATCAGGAGGGCGGTCCCGGCGAAACAGCTTGGCTGGGCGGCGAGCGGAAAGATCCGGCTCGACCCACCATCGACTCCGGCTCGGTCAGTTGATCCCGTTTCAGGGAATTGAAGGACCCTGCGCGGGCCACAGTGGAACGAGAGTTGCAACACGAGTGCACCAGTTGCAGGAAGCAACAAATGTGCGTCTCTCATCACCCTCTGTCGTGTTTGGCCAGTTCCTTTTCAAAAGTCGGACTTCCTTCCCTCGGCCTGAAAACCGCCAAGTGGGCCCACGATGTTTTTCGCAGATGCGGCTGCGGCGGCGTCGATCGGGCTGATCAACACCCTCGGCACTCTGGGCGGATTCGTTGGCCCGTACATGATCGGAACTAGCAAGGCTGGCGGGCACTTT
>JASHTH010000472.1 GCA_030040655.1 Acidobacteriaceae bacterium
TTCGATGCTCTTCTTGATGGTTTCGGGCCGGCTGTCTACGCCGGCACTGCGCGGAACTCCGCCGTCAACTTCATACTTGAATCCGAACTTTGTTGCGATCGTCACCTGCCCGCGAAAAGGTGCGAGAGCTACGCCCACGAGCTCTTCGTTGGCGTACGGGCCGTAAATTTGCGCGGTGTCGAAGAATGTTACGCCGCGCTCCACGGCGCCTCGGATCACCGCAATCATCTGCTGCCTGTCCCCGCCAGGTCCGTAGCCGCTGGTCATGCTCATGCAGCCAAGCCCAATGGCCGAAACTTCCAAATTGCTCTTTCCCAATCTGCGCTTTTGCATTTGCCGCTCCTTTCGGATCCGCTCTTCAAATCGATTCGTATCCGGGCTTCTTATACAGTTTGTCCCACTTGGATTTGATGTCGGGCTCGTAGACCTTTTCCATCCAGTCCTTCGACCTGATTTCTTCGAAGGCCACGGAGACCGACTCGTCTCCGTAGCGGAGGATCGACATCACATCGTTTGTGATCGCTTCGGCGAGCCGGGTTTTTTGCTGCTCCGATTTTCCGGGCCAGAGCTTAACGACTACATGAGGCATGACTCCCTCCTTTTGTTGTTTGCGCGCCGATCGTGGATCATACTTCGCTCATTGCCTCGACTTGTTCGGTGTAGCGGGCTCCCTCGATTGCGATTTTTGAAGCGGCCCCTTCAATGTCCTGAAGATCTTCGGCCGTCAGTTCTACTGTGACAGCGCCAATGTTTTCTTCCAGGCGTTCGAGCTTGCGGGTGCCGGGGATGGGTACGATCCACGCCTTTTGGGCAAGCAGCCACGCGAGCGCGATCTGCGCCGGTGTTGAGCGCTTGCTCTGCGCGATGGCTCGGAGCAGATCCACCAAAGCCTGATTGGCCTTTCGAGCTTCCGGCGAGAATCGCGGGATGCTATTGCGGATATCCATGCCGGGAAAAGCCGTCTTCTCGCTGATCTTTCCAGTGAGGAAGCCTTTGCCGAGCGGGCTATAGGGAACAAAGCCAATGCCAAGCTCTTCGAGCGCGGGCAGGACCGTCTCTTCCGGCCGCCTCCACCACAGCGAGTATTCGCTTTGCACCGCGGTGACAGGCTGGACAGAGTGGGCGCGGCGAATGGTATTGGCCGATGCCTCGGAAAGGCCGAAGTGTTTTACCTTGCCTTCCTGTATCAGATCCTTCACGGCTCCGGCTACGTCTTCGATGGGCACGGCGGGGTCGACACGATGTTGGTAAAGAAGATCGATAGCATCAACCCGCAGCCGCTTCAGCGACGCTTCGGCGACGCGCCGGATCTGTTCGGGCCTGCTGTCAAGACCGACCCAGCCGGGACTCCCATCGGAGTGAAGCTTGAAGCCGAACTTGGTAGCGATCACCACTTGACCGCGATACGGCTCCAGCGCTTCCCCCACCAGCGCCTCGTTCGTATAGGGTCCGTACACCTCCGCGGTGTCGAAGAACGTGATGCCGCGATCCACGGCGGCGCGAAGCAGGGCGATCATCTCCTTCCGGTCACCCGAGGGGCCGTAATGCTGCGAGGTCATTCCCATGGCGCCGAACCCGAGCGTCGAGACTTCCAGATTGCTTTTTCCGAGCTTGCGTTGTTGCATAGTTTGCCGTCCCGTTCGATCGATGTTGTGCGGCGCGCGAATGTGGGCCTGGCCGCGGAGACGGTCATTGGCCGCGCCCGCGCGGTGCCGCTCGGTAATGCTGCCAGATGACTCTCCAATGTTCGTCAGTGCGCGCCGGCTTTACGATTAACTGGTCGCCCTTGAATTCGTACACGCGCACCAGGTCTTTGCCGATGAGAGAACGCACCAGTGCGCCATCGATGTGGAAGGTGAACGTGTGCGTCGTCTCGTTTACCACATAGCTTCCATACGACGCTTCGTAGCCGCCTTGCGAGTATTGCTCCGGCCCGGCCGCTCCCGTGTGCGCTTCGGGCTCGCGCTCCATCACCTGGACCGATAGGTGGTCGTCGCGCGTGAATACAATCATCCCTGAACTGCCCACGGAGTGAATCGCTCCGTCTGCTCCAGGCTGATCGAGCTCTACGAGCTTCCAGGCGCCAACCAGCCGGTCTCTGTCAGTGGCGCTTTCCTGCGCGGCCGAGGAAACGGCCATGCATGCAAACAGCAGAATCGCAGCGCAAATCGAGAGGAAGTTCTTCATTTTTCCGCTCCAGATGTCCGCCTGGTGGAAATGTCACCGAATCCTGTCCCTTCCCAAAAGGTAGCGAAGGGTGGTCTTCCGGCGCTTTCCCGATCCTGCCGATCTTTTGCCTAATCCTCTCCCAATGTCGGATTTTGTACACAACCAGACCGCGGGGCAGTACCCTTGAGGCAATGGCGGGACGACCGGTAGGAAATAAAGCAACGCGGGGAAATCTAAGATCGACGGTCTTCGAAATGCGGCGCGAACTGGCCCGCAGGATCGCCGCCCATGCGCCCACTGCGGGCGAGCAAGTCACAGCCATCCCGGGACTCGCGCTCTTCCGCCGGACGGCGCCCACCCCCTGCTATCGAGCCGTTTACGAGCCCAGCCTTACCGTATTTGCGCAGGGGCGAAAGCTCATCAACCTGGGAGGAACCGAATACCTGTGCGACGGATCGTCGTTTCTGCTGTCGTCGATCGACGTACCCGTCCAAAGCCAGATCATGGAGGCATCGGAACAGACGCCCATGTTGTCGATGCATCTTCGGCTCGACATGCCCACCGTGCGCGAGGTCTTGAGCGGGGAAGATCTGCCGGACCGCCAAGCCACCGGGCAACGCCGTGGCGTGGCCGTTGGCGAGACAACCATCGGCTTGCTCGACGCCTGCATCCGGCTCATCGATCTGCTCGACACGCCCGAGGATATTTCATTTTTAAGTCACTTGATCCAGCGCGAGATCGTCTACCGGATTCTCCGCACGCCGCAGGCCGAGCGCCTCCGCGCCATTGCATCGAGCGGTGGCCTCAGTCACCGCACCGCACGAGCCATCGCCTGGCTCCGCGCCAACTATGCCAAACCCCTGCACATGGAAGAGCTCGCGGCGACCGCGCGCATGGGGGTTTCGACGCTCCACCATCAGTTTCGCTCGCTGACGGCCATGAGCCCGCTGCAATTCCAGAAGCAGCTCCGGCTGCAATCGGCGCGGCAGCGAATGCTCATAGACGGGATAGATGCCTCCAGTGCGGCTTACGAAGTGGGCTACGAGAGCATTAGCCAGTTCAGCCGAGAGTACAGCCGCTTTTTCGGCCAACCCCCGATGCGCGATATTCGAGCTCTGCGAGACAGCAGGGTTGTCGCGATCGACGCCGCGTAATCCGCGATCGTTCTACCCATCGTTGCCCTTAGAAAATGGAGAACTGATGTGCCGGAGGCTCAAGCGATTCCCGGCGTAAAATCACACCATCTCCTGCGCCCGCAAGCTGCGCATCGAGGCGTCCCATGAATCGGATGAAGAACATGATTGCTGTGCGTCTGGCGCTCTTACTTTGCCTCGCTGCGCTCCTGGCCTCGAACCGGGTTCCCGCGCAAACCGACGCGGGACCATCCGCGTCGTCATCCGCGCAAGCGAGCCGGCCCACCAGCACTCCCTACACAGGCGACCTCTCCATCTTCGATTATCCCGGACGCGACCAGAAGCTGCACATCGATCGCGTGATGGACCTGCTGGGAATCGGTCCCGGCAAGACGGTAGCCGATGTCGGCGCCGGATCGGGATGGTTCACGGTGCGGGCTGCGGCGAGGGTCGGCGCAACAGGCTCGGTCTACGCTGAGGATATCAATCCCAAGGCGATTGACTACATCGCCGAACGCGCCCGCGAAGCGAACCTCGACAATGTGCACGCGGTTCTTGGCGAAGTCGACGACGCCAAACTGCCGGCCGGCAGCGTGGACGCGGTTCTCATTCTCAAGACCTATCACGAGTTCGCTCATCCCGTGCCGCTGATGAAGAAGCTGAAGTCTTCTCTTCGGCGCGGCGCCAAAGTTGGCATCATCGACCGCAACGGCAACGGCGCCGATCACGGCGT
>JASHTH010000062.1 GCA_030040655.1 Acidobacteriaceae bacterium
TCCGCCCACCGGTCGTGCGAGCCCTCTCGGAGGACGAGGTTGACGGACGCGAGGTTTTCCGGATCGAAGCCGAGCGCCTCATGCAGAAGCTGCGAAAGTCTGCTGACCGTTGCTCCGGAACAGGCAAGAAGAAGAATGGCGATTGCCGACTGGCTGGCAAGCAGCAGACCGTGCACTCCTTGTGTTCCTCGTTTCCCGGCCAGCCTTTGCGTGCCGGCGTCCGCCGCGCAACGCAACTCGGCGCGCGAGATGCGAATGGCCGGCCACAGCCCGCAGAGCGTCCCCGTCAACGTGGCCACGGCTAGGCTGAAGGCCAGCACCGGCAGATTCAATGCGATATTGGCCTCCGGCGGAAAGAGCGTGGGCAGCTGCACGAGGAAATGCCGGACAAGCCGCACTCCGCCGTACGCCAGAAAAACTCCAAGACACCCGCCGGCCAGCGACAAAAGAACCGACTCGGTGAGCAGTTGGGCAACGATTCGCCGTCGCGGCGCGCCCAGCGCCTTGCGCATGGCGATCTCGCCCAGCCGCGCTTCTCCACGCGCCAACAAGAGAATGGCTACGTTGACGCAGGCCAGCAGCAGCAGGCACCAGACGGAAAGAAAGAGGATGACCAGAACCCCACGAAATCTGCCGATGGCCACTTCGTTCATGTGCACAAGGTGCACCTTGAATCGTTGCGGAAAGTTTCCTGGCGTCTGCTTCGCGAACTGATCCAGCATGGGTTCCAGCGCCTGTTCGGCCGTCGTGTCGCTCATGCCCGCGCGAAGCCGCGCATAGACATTGGCGATGTGACTGGGATCGGCCGAGTAGGGGAGTGGAACATAGACGTCGCTCCCCAGCCAGGCAAAGCGCGGCGGCATTACGCCAACAATCGTGTAGATCTTGCGATCGAGTTCCAGCGGCTCGCCCACGGCATCGGCGCTGCCTGCATAATGCGACTTCCAGAAGCCGTAGCTGAGCACGGCAACCCGCGGGCTGTCGGCCGGCGCAAATCCGCGGCCCAGCTCGGCGGGCACGCCGAAGTAGGCGAACGCATTGGGTGAAAGTCGCCCGACCTGAAGTTGCTCCGGAAGCTCTCCGCTGGTGAGTGCCATGGTGTAAACGTCCTCGGCAATCGCTCCGTCAAGCGCCGGAGACTTCTCGAACTCGGCAAATTGGGCCCCGTTCAGCGCGAGATCTTGGGGAAACGGTTCCTTGTCATACAGGTGCAGGTGCACCATGCGCATCGCGTCGCGGTAAGGAAACGGATCGATCAGCACGGCGTGTACGACGCTGTACATCGCCGTTTGCGCGCCAATCCCGATGGCGAGGGTGACCGTCGCGACGAGGGTGAAGCGGGGCGAGCGTACCATGTGACGACAGGCGAACTTCAAATCGGCCCACAAACTCTCAGGGAATCCCCACTGCCACACTTCGCGGCTGCGCTGCTCGATCAGCGCCACGTTGCCGAACTCGCGCCGCGCGGCCTGCTCGGCTTCCTTGCGTGTCATGCCCTCGGCCATCAGCTCCTCGGTTCTTTCGGCGATGTGCTCCTGCATTGACGCGGAAAGCTCCGCGTAAATTCGATTCCGGGCAAAGATCCTTTTTCCGGGCGCCATGAAATTCCTTTACTCCTCTCGCAACGTCGTCGCGGGGTCGATGCGCGTAATGCGCAGCGCCGGCACAGTGGCGGCCAGCAATGCTACCGCGCTCAGCACCGCAATTACCGAGACCATCGTCGGCGCATCGTAAACTCCCACGCCCCACAGTGCGCTGCGGATTGCCCGCATCGCCGCGAAGCCTCCAATCAGCCCGACTATGAGCCCGGCCGCCGCGGCAAACGCGCCCGAGCTGCCCGCGTGGATCATCGCCCGCCGCATTGTCGAGCCCAGCGCGATGCGCAGCCCGATCTCACGCGTGCGCTGCGTGACCAGATTCGCCACCAGCGCGAAGATGCCCACCGCGCTCAGCAGCAGCGCCAGAGCGGCCAGAGTGCCCAGCAGAGCCACCTGCACCCGCTGCATGGCCAGCGTCCGCGCCTCGAGCGCGTCCATTTTGTAAAAGCCGGAAAACGGCAGGTTGGGAGCGGCGCTCGCGAGCGCGCGCTGCATCAGCGCCGTCAGCCCGTCGACCGGTTTCACCGTGCGCACAATCCAGCTCGGCTGAAACCACGTGTGCATCATTGCCATCATCGCCGCATTTTCCAACTGCGCATAGGGCAGGTAGATCGTCTCCTGGTCCGTCAGCGGCCCTGATTCTTTATTCAGCCCCCCGGCCGTAGAGAGCGCTGTATCCGATACGACTCCCACGATGGTAAGGTTCTTGTCGATCGTTCGGCCCACCGGGTTCGCGCCGCGATAGAACTTGCGCACAAACGTCTCATCCACGATGGCAACGCCTTGTGTTTGCGCATTGTCTCCGTCGTCGAATGTGCGCCCCGCCAGCAGCGGAATCTCCAGCGTCTTGAAGTATCCCGGCGTCACCCACACCCAGTTACTCATGACCTGTTGCCCGGCTTCTTTGCCGTCGCTCAGCGTCACCTGACCCAACAATGCGCGCTCATAAGGGAGCGTCAACCCTACGGCCGCATTCTCGACGCCGGGAATCTGCCGCATCGCCGCCACGCTCTCGCGCAGCAGCTTGTCGAACGCCGCCGGATCGTGATACCGCGCATCGTCCACCGAAGCCTTCGCTGTCATCACCCCATGCGGATTGAACCCCGGCGGCATCGTCTCCAGGCGAATGAGGGTGCGAATCAGCAGCCCCGCTCCCAAAAGCAGAACCACGGTCAATGCGACTTCGCCCGCAATCAGCGCCTGGCGCAGGCGAACGCTCTTCGCCCCGTTGAGCGCGCGGCTTGCCAGCGACGACCGGATCTCCACTCTGCGCAGAGTGAGCGCCGGCAGCATCCCAAACAGCACACTCGTGGCTAGCGACACCGCCAGCGTAAACGCCAGCACGCGGCCATCGAGCGGCACGCTGGCCAGGGGAAGAAAATGCTCCGGCAGCAGATGGAGCAGCCCACGCAGCGCCAGTGTCGCCACTCCGATACCGCAGCCCCCGCCCAAGAGTGCGAGCAGCAGGTTTTCGATCCACAACTGCCGCTGAATTCGCCAGCGCGACGCGCCTACAGCCAGCCGCGTGGCAATCTCCGGCGCCCTGCGCAGCGTGCGCACCAACGTAAGTCCGGCCAGGTTCGCGCACGCAATCAGCAGGATGAACCCGGCGGCCAGCATCAGCGCCAGCACCTGCGGGCGCAGCTCTTCTGTCTCGCCTTTTTGCAGCGGCACAAGAAAGTAGGTCAGCTTGCCGTTGGGATTGCTCTTCGCCTCGTCCTGTGCCCTCGAACTCCGCGCCAACGCGCGATCCACCTCGCCGTTCGCTTGCTGCCATGTGGCGCCGTCACGCAGGCGCAGAATCGCGGAGTAATTCGTCGCCCGGCCCTCGCCGTCGCGGCTCGGCTGTAGTGGGATGTATAAATCCGCATCCATCGGCGTCGTCGCGCCTTCGGGCAGCACGCCCAGGACCGTGTAGGGCGCGCCGCGCAGCAGCATCTTCTGTCCAATCGCATCGCGTTCCGCGCCGAAGACCGTCCGCCACAGCGGATAGCTGAGAATCGCCACGCCCGGCCCGTGCGGACGATCCTCATCCGCGTTGAACTCGCGCCCCAAAGCGGGTCGCAGCCCCAAGACGTCGAAGTAATGCGCCGACACACGGCCTGCGTGCACATACTGCGCGTGTGTGCTGGTCTCCAGGTTGATGCCTGTCGTATGAGACTCATACGATGTCACCGCCGCAATCACCGATGGCACATCGTCGCGCAGCAGCTCCCACTGTTCGCCATCGATGCTTTGGCCGCCTTCCGAAGGCTCGCTTCCCGTCGTTCGTGCAAACAGCGTCGCAATCCGATCGGGATGCGGATAGGGCAGATCCTTCAACAACAGCGCATTCACAATGGAAAAAATCGCCGTGTTCACGCCGATGCCCAGTGCCAGCGTGATGCACACCGTGATCACGAATCCCGGCGCGCGCGCAATCTGCCGCAACGCAAAGCGCACGTCCGCGTGGATATTTTCGAAGGCCTGCCATTGCCACACTTCGCGGCTGCGCTGCTCGATCAGAGTCGCGTTGCCGAACTCGCGCTTCGCCGCCTGCTCGGCCTGCGCGCGAGGAATGCCCGCGTCGACAAGCTCATCGATCTTTTCGTCGATGTGTTCGCGGATCGAGTCGGCGAGGTCGTCGTAGCGGCGGCGGCGATTGAAAAGTTGCGAGATCCGTTTCACAAGAGCACTCCTGAGCTTGGGCGATGTTGAAGATACGGCGTTCGCTGCCATTCAGTTCGGCGCCGAAGCATGCGACTACTCGTTGCGGAGCGCCGACGTGGGGTCCACGCGTGTAGCACGCCGCGCCGGGGCCATGGTTGCGCAAAAGATGACGCTGAGCATTACAACCAGAACCGCTGGATAAACCGCAGGCGCGCCGAAAAGCACTCCCGTGAAGATCGATTCGAAGAGCTTTGGCAAGGGTAGGGCCATTCCAAAACCAATCGCCATACCGATGGCGGCAACCTTCAAGCCCTCGATCAGGATCATGCGCAGAATGTCCGATGCATTGGCGCCCAGAGCGAGGCGGATACCGATCTCCTGATTTCGTTGACCCACGGAGTAAGACATGAGGCCGTAGATTCCGATTGCTGCCAGGACGAGCGCAAGCGTCGCAAAGGTCGCGAGTAGCTGTTCAACAAGCGGATTGCCGTTCCCTTGATCCTCGATCACCCTATCCATACTCATTACCTGCAGAAGCGGGAGCTCGGCGTCGAGTTGTTCAACAGTTTGGCGCAGAGCCGGAGCGAGGCTGTCCGGTTCCATCTTCGAACGCAACAGAAGAGAGAGGGATGCGACCGGCCTCTGCGCATAGGCTTCATAGACTTGCGGCACCATGCCAGGATCTTCCGAGTAATTTCGCACGTTGCCGACCACACCCACAATTTCGCTCCAGACCGGCGGCGTGCCCGGAATGTCGAGCTGAATCTGCTTTCCGATCGGATCGTAACCCTGGAAATAGCGATGGGCGAATTCCTGGTTCACCACGACAACGCGAGGCGCAGCGGCGTCATCGCGTTCGGTGAACGTGCGGCCGCTGAGAATGTCCACACCAGCAGTCTGGAAATAGCCGGTTGTCACTACAGCATCCGCCCCGGCGTATTGCCCATTGGATTGCGTTTCCTCCTGGCCCTTGACTCGAAATGAAATGTTTCCAGGTCCGGAAGACGGCAGGTTCGAGGCAGCCGCCGCCTGTTCTGCGCCAGGTACCTGCTGCAGTTGCGCCACAAGGCTGCGAACGAACCTGCTTTGGCTGGAGGAGTCCGCATACCGCGCCTGGTCGAGAACCAGGCGCGCCGTGAGGAGGTGATCGTGTTTGAACCCGAGCTGTTGATGATCGCGAAGATAGACTGCGCGGATCAGCAGGCAACTCCCGATCAGCAGAAACACGGCGAGCGCGATCTCGCCACCGACGAGGGACGCCCGCAGACGATTGTTTGCGCGGCCTGAGGTTCCGCCACGGGTTTCGCTCTTCAGGCCGGTGTCGATGGTTGTTCGAGAGGCCTTGAGCGCGGGCGCCACGCTGGAGAGGATCGCCGACACGAGCGAGATCCCCGCCGCAAACAGCAGCACGTTTCCGTCGAGACTGACGGGAACGGCGCTGATTTCTGGGCTAAAGCTCAGACCTGCGCGAACAGCGCGAATCCCGATGAAGGTGAAGAACAGGCCAACGCTTCCGCCCGCAAGCGCGATTACTATTCCTTCCGTCAGCAGCTGGCGCACAACACGCGCGCGGCTCGCCCCAAGCGACATCCGGATCGCCAGCTCCTTTTGCCGGCTGACAGCACGCGTCAGCAGGAGTCCCGCAACATTCGCGCAGGCGATGAGGAGCACAAATCCAACCACGGTCATAATCAGCGCCAGTGCCGGGCCACTGCCGAAATTGTGAACCAGGAAATCGGGCAGCATTCGCACCGATGTCCCCCAGTGTTTCTCCGTGCTGGGGAAATCCCCCTGCGCCCGGCGGGCAAGAATGTCCATCTGCGCTTGCGCTTGTTTGAGGGTGACGCCCGGCGCCAGTCTCGCAAACAAATAAAGGAAGCGGTTCTTCCGCGCATCCGGAGCGTAGTCCGCCGCGGCCAGCGTCAACGGTATCCAGAGCTGCGGCGTAAATCCAAGGAGACGAAAATCCGCGGGGGCAACGCCAACCACGACGTAGTCCTCGCGGTTTAGCCGCACTGTGCGTCCCAAGATGGAGGAATCGGAGTTGTACCGCCGCGCCCAGAGCGCGTGGCCGAGAATCACCACATGGTCATGTCCCGACCGGTCCTCACTTGCTATAAACGCCCGGCCCAGTTCCGGAGAAGCGCCGAATACCGAGAAGTAATTTGGCGTCACAGCCGCATAGGAGACCGCTTCAGGTTGCAGGTCCGGCCCGGAGAAGCTTCCGGTGCGATACTCGTCCGCCGCAGCCATTGCGGAGAATATGCGGGAGTCTCTGCTCCACGCCAAGTAATTGGGTGCAGAGACGGGATTGGTATCGGCCTGGAAACTTGCGTCGAGATTGACCGAGGTTACGACGACCAGGCTTTGCGCATCGTGTCCGGGAAGGCGCGGCAGCAGAAAGGCGCTGACCAGGCTGAACATGGTGGCGTTGACCGCGATCCCGAGCGACAGCGTCAAGACAGCCGTAGCGGTGAATCCGGACGACCGGATCAACTGGCGCAAACCGAAACGCACGTCAAAAAGGATGCTTTCGAGGGTAAGCCGCTGCCACACCTCGCGGCTGCGCTGCTCGATCAGCGCCACGTTACCGAACT
>JASHTH010000473.1 GCA_030040655.1 Acidobacteriaceae bacterium
ATGGTGTTTCTCCATTTCGGAAAGAACGTACCCCGGATCAGCAGTTCGGTCAAATACGCCCAAAACCCGGATGGATCAATACGGCCACGTGTTCGGTGGCGGGCGGAACCGGAAAAAAAACGCTCAGATGTGCGATTCGGTGATTTCTCTTTGTTGGGCAAAGATCAGGCGTCACTTGCGGCAAATGCGGCGAACACCGACAGCCAAGTGGCCAGTGGGCCGATTGTGTCGAATCAGCCCTGTATCCTCTCACAAAACGTCTCCGCTAGGGCCTCGTTCGTCATTTGTGTCTGCCGGCGATTCGCCTCACCTGATCGATCACTTCCCGTTCGTTCTGCAGAGAAAGCGCCTTTCGGCGGCAACTCGCGCGGTGGACAATCAGCTGTTCAAAGACAGCCTCACTCGACGGCCGGATCTAGGGCTCCCTCGCGCAATGCAGCAGCTGGAAGCAGGCAGTGCGGATTGCGCCCCCCGGAAAAGGCAAAGAGGCGATGCGCGGAGTTCCCAACGCTCTTTTCGCGGCGTTTCGTGCGAAGCAGGTTTCGCCCGGCCCTCCTCTTGGCCAATCGGACCATTGCTCTAACTGGCGAAGTCATCCGCGGCGCTTGGACGGGCGAAAAAGCGATTCAAATCTTCCTAAAGCACCTACTTTTCGCTCCGGCCGGCGTGCCGGATCAGCTACTCTGATTCCGGTTCGATGCCCATGAGCGATGTGAATTTGACTTCCGGCAACGAAATCAACGGGCTCCGGTCTCTCGTGCTCGACAACGGCCTGCTTCGCGTCGTCGTCCTGCCTGAAGCCGGCGCGAGGATCTGGCAGATATCCTACAAACCGCTCCATGCTGACCTCCTATGGAGCAACCCCCATGTGTCGCCAGCCCGGCAGCCACTCTACGCAAGCTATGACGACACCTGGAGCGGTGGCTGGGACGATCTGTTTCCGAACGACGATGCCGGAACCGTGCTGGACTGCGAACTGCCCGACCACGGCGAGCTTTGGACTGCGGAGTGGGATGCTGAGCCTTTTGAGAGCGACGACGCGGTTGGAGCCTTTCTCAAGTGCGCCACACCCATCACGCGGTTTGCGGCAGAGAAGATCTTGACGCTGCGGCGGGACAGCAGGCTTCTCGAAATTCAATACCGGCTGGCCAACCGCGGCGACAAAACCTTCCCATTCCTCTTCAAGCTGCATCCGGCCTTTGCCGTCTCAACCGACCATCGCATCGATTTTCCTGCGATGACAGTCGTGCGTGAGGCTGAGTTTCCGGGCACTCTGGACGGAGCGCCGTCCCGCTTCGCCTGGCCTTATGCGCATTCAGCCAGCGGATCGCTCGACCTGCGCCAGGTCCCCGATGCCGCTTCGCGCGCGATCCATTTCTTCTATGGCACGGAACTCGCCGGCGGCTGGTGCGGAGTGACTGACCGCAGGAGAAAGCTGGCCGCGGCATTGCGCTTCGATCCGGAGGTTTTTTCCAGTTGCTGGCTCTTTGCCACTCATGGCGGCTGGCGCGATCTAAACGTTGCGGTGCTGGAACCGGCGACGGGTTACCCCTTCAAGATGCAATCGATGATCGAGAACGGAAGAGCGAAACTGCTGGCTCCCGGCGAAACGCTGGTAACATCGGTTCTTTTCTCGGTGCAGGAGCGGCTTGACTCGATAGGCGGCATCGATCCCGGCGGTTACATTTCCCCAGCAAGGGACGCGGCGAGCTGATTCATTGGGCGTCGGTCTTTGCAGCCTCTTCGAAGGAAAGCAGGATTGCGGCCGCAATAGCAGCGAAGGCGCCGAGGGCCTGCATCCACGTGAGGCGCTCGCCGAGTAACACGACGGCAAGAACGACGGTGAGCAGCGGATAGAGCGAGATGAGCGAGATCACGATCGACGCTTTTCCGCCGGACTCGAGCGCGCGAAAGCTGGTCCACGCGCCGAAGCCGTTCAGCGCGCCTCCGGCCACCGAACAGATGACAACCAACGCTCCCAGTGCCCAGTGCCGACCCGCCGCCGGCAGCACTGCAGCCGACAACGCGATCATGGCCCAGCAAAACCAGAGGAACGACCGCTCGCTGGAAATGCGGTTCGTCGAAAGCTTCTGCGTCACTCCGGTGATGCCCCACAAGATGAGCGCCAGAATGGCGAATCCAAGCCAGAGATGCATCCTTTGCTCCTGGCATCAGGCACTGAGCAGGTAGATGGCGACGAACGCCAGGGCCAGGCCGACCCATTGCGCGCGGCCCATTCGCTCGCGCAGCACGATGACCGCAAGCAGAACCGTAACCATCGGAAACAGGGCGGTAACTGGCGCGACGATAGAAGCCTTGCCGCCTTTCACCAGCGCCTGGAAGAAGAAGATATTGCCGACTCCGCCGAGAATGCCGGTGAGAAAAGCCCAGGACACGCCCACGGTGCGCCCCTTGGTCTTTCCGCGGGTCTCGTTCTTATGCACATGCCAGGCCACGAAAACCAGCAAGGGCGCCAGGCCGGCCGTGTAGAGAAGTTGATTGACATAGGCGTTCATGCCGGAAGAGGCGATCTTCGACACCAGCCCCCAGGTGCCCCACAGGACGATCGTGACCAGCGACCAGAGCAGCCATGGCGGCCGCTTCTTTGTGCGGTTGATTTCGCTCAAGCGGATTGCCCCCAAGCTCATGGGCGAGAATATCGGCCCCGCCGTGCCGCGGGCAACGGCTGTCATGGATCTCGGCTCGTGTTTTGCGGATCATTCTTTCGCTCTATCGGCGCGTGGCTTACCCGTCGCGGGCGCGAGGCAGTATCATCGCCCCGTCGGGAAATGAGCCGCGATGAAGATTACCAGCGTTGAAGCGATCCATCTGCGGGCGGAAGACCCGCTCATCGAGCTTTTCGACGGTTCCTATGACGATTGTGTACTGGTTGTGCGCACCGACAGCGGTTGCGTCGGAATCGGCGAAGCCGAGTCGATGGCGCCGGCGATCCAGGCGATCGTGCGCGGCCCTTCGGCGCACAACCACGCACGCGCGCTTTCTGCAGTGCTTGTCGGCGCCGATCCCTCCGATCCGGTCGACTTATGGCATCGCATGTATGAGTCCACTAACTACATCGGCCGGCGCGGACTGGCGATGCACGCCATTGGCGGTATCGACCTGGCTCTCTGGGATCTGCGTGGCAAGATCGAAGGCAAGCCGGTGCATGAGCTGCTCGGCGGAGCCAGGCGCGACCGTGTACCGGCCTACGGCACCATCTATCCGATGGCGCAGACGCCCGAGGAGGTGCGCGCGCAGATCGCTGAGGGCCAGGCGAGGAACCTGCGCCACTTCAAATTTGCGGCCGATCCCTGGTGGATGGACGATCTCGCAGTCACCGGAAGGCTGCTGGCGGCGGCGCGCCGGCAGGCCGGCGATGCGGCGCACCTGATCGTCGATGCCGCGCTCTCCTATCGCACTGCGGCCGAGGGCCTGTATCTCTTCCCCATTTTTCGCGATGTGGGCATCTGGTTTCTTGAGGCGCCGCTGCCGCTCGACGACCTCGAAGGCCACCTGGAGATGAGCCGCCATGGCATTCCCATCGGTGTCGGCGACCTTGGACTGACGCACGTGCGCGAGTTTGTCGAGATGATGGATCGCGGCGGCGCCAGCATCTGCCAGCCGGACATTTCGCAGGTAGGAGGATTCACCGGCATTCAACAGATTGCCGCGGCGGCATATGAACGCGGCAAGCGGGTGATTACGCACGGCTACAAAACCAACATTGAGATCGCCGCGAACCTGCATTTTCTCGCCGCCCAGCCCAACGAAGAGCCGCTCGAGTTCTCGCTCAGCCGTTCGCCGCTGCGCTGGAATACGACCCGCGAGCATTTTCCCGTGGAAGAAGACGGTTGCGTGCGCGTGCCACAGGGACCGGGCCTCGGTGTCACGCTGAACGAAGAGACGATCGAGCGCTATCGGTTTGCGCAGTAGGGCGGCCGGGCTATTGACTCCTGCCCCACAGATCCTCTGTTCCTCGAAACAGGACAACCGCAGGTCCTTCGACTCTCTTCCACGTCCCCTTCGGCTTCGCTCAGGATCCGTGTCCGATCTCTCAGGATGACAAGTCTCGTCTTCATGAGCTTCCATACATGATCGCGTCCCTGGGCCCTCAGGACGAAAGGCTGACACTCATTGTTCCGCGGTCAATGAATCACTTTGCAGTCCATGATCATGGCGAATCCGTGATCGCAGCTCCATCGTTCCCAATCGCTGCGTGGCTGGAGCGCCTTTGGTATTTCGGCGGCGATGCAGCGCCATGTGCCGAAACCACGGCATCATCGTCGGCTACAATGCCGCAGTCGAAGCGAACGCGCGAAAACTCGGCGTGGCCCCTGCCCGAGACGCGAACCTGGCTCGTAGCGAGATCGGGACGTTGCTTTGCCAGCCGCAGCGCGCCAACGGTCGAATCTTCGACGAACATACTTGCATCTCCGGCCACGGCCAGCCAGTCTGCATAGACATTTGAGTTGCGCACCGTCACATCGGCGTGATCGGCGGCGACCAGCTCATCGATTTTCGAGTCCTCGATCGTCAGCTTGGCATGCCCCGCCGCGTAGACATCCCAAGTGTCGACATTCACGTCATCCAGGCTGAAATGGAATGGGCAGTTGGACGCCTTTGGATCGGGAATGATTTCCGGAGCGGCCGCCAAGCCCAGGCGCCCACTGGGCAGCCGCAGTGTTCCGTCGCAATCCGGGAAGAGCGCCAGTTGCACGCGATCCATGTGCGCCAGCCTCGCTTGGCTGTGTCCGTGGAGATAGAGGAGAAACATCTGGATGCGCGAATCGAGGAGTTTCGCCATGGCGCCGGAGCCCAGTTCGAGAGTTCGCGAAAATGAGCGATCGACGGGAATATCCGCAAAGCGCAAACGATCGTCGTCGCTGCTGTGCGTGGAGAGAAAGACCAGATCGAGATTTCGAGCCGTCACTTGGCTTTTGTCGGAGATTTCGAGTTCGAAGATTCTGAGCCGATCGAGCTGCGCTCGGACGTTTTTAAGGTGAAATTCAGAGTTGACGGTCGTGAATCCGTCGACGTCGAGATCGCCCTCAATGACCCACATGGGATGAGCTGGGCCGACCGGTTCCATCGACGAGTTACGAATGATCAGGTGAGCTGGGCCGTCGCATTTCAGGCCGCTGAAGCCGTTCGGCGCGCCCTTGGGATCCGCGACGCGGAGTTGCGCATCGTCCAGCTCCAGCGTTGCGCCCCTGGCGACACGGATGGGGCCGTGCAGATCGAGAGTCAGGTTCTTGAGCGTAACCGCCCCTTGAACAACCAACGCGCCATCTTGGCGAAACTCGCCGGGTCCGGCGATGATGGCGCCATCGTACAGTGCCGGAAGCGGTCGTTGCGCGCCCGCGATTTCCGGAAGGGACAAGAGCAGGAAAAAAGCAGCGGAACGCATGTCGCCTTTCTCAATTCCTGAGTCACTGCATCCCGAAGCCGATGCACTCAAGTCGACGCGATCCTCGGGGAGCGGCGACCTTGCACGGAATCCGAGAGGCCACAGCAACTCAGGAATTGCCGTAGCTCGCCGGTTGTGTTTCCAGCACAGGAAGAGCAGACTCGCTGGCCCCAAAATGCTGCGGCCGGCTGGCGTATTCACGCGGCGTGCAGTGCATGTGCTTTTTGAAGACCGACGCGAAGTACGCTGGATTGCAAAAGCCGCAGCGGTCGGAGACTTCCGATACGTGTAGCCTGGGATCGAGCAGAAGCCGGCGGGCCATCTCCAGTTTCTGCCGGATCAGAAACTCCTCCAGCGTGTGCCCCATGGTTCGGCTAAAGACGCGGCCAAGGTGACCGGGAGACAATTCGAGATCTTTTGCGAGGTTTTGAATGGTGACGCGCTCCGGACCGATCTCCCGCACCAGGCGCTGTGTTTCGCGCACGATCTTCTGTTCGCGCTGGCCGAAGAGCTGCACGACCCGTTGGCGCAACTCGTCGACGAAGGTGCGAAAGGCTTCAGCCATGACGAAGGAACCGGGGGAGCGCACGATGATCTCAATGGCGCGTTCGCGGGCGCGATCGACTGCCTCAACGCCGGCGCCGAGCGCGCCGGTTTCGCGCGCCAGGTGCTCGCAGGCCCAGGTGAGCAGCCCTCGCGATTGTTCAAGCTGAGCTACGCTGTTCGACACCGGCATGGCCGCGGCGAGAAACTCGCCCAGCGACGCGTGGATAGCAGATGATTCGGCTGCCTGCAGAGCTCTCAAGACTCGCGCAAGCGCCTCCGCCGGCTGTCGCTCGCGCCTCGGCAAGTCCTCGAACCAATCCAGCGCAGATCGGCCGGAGTCGAGGGCGGAGATGGCTTCATGATAGGCGCGCAGCAGTTCGGCCGGTTGCGGATGCAGACTGCTGATGCCGATCCGAGCCATGTTGAGCCCTTGGGCGCGGGCGATGCGCAGCAGCGCCTGCGCCATCTCCTCGATCAGCAGCCGTTCGCTGCCTGGCGTGCGCGTCTTCTGCGCCGTAAAAATGCACACCTCACCCGGCGTGACGATGGCGGCCAGCGTGTTGGGCCAGCTGCGGCAGCGGTCTTCAATCAGATGCGCGACGCGCGCCAGTGTAAGCTGGCTGCCGAGTTCTTCGGCGAGGGGAAGCCCGAAGTCGCGGGATGCCGCAGCGGAGTCGGCGTTCTCCTCGATCGGCGGCTGCAGCCTGAGCACCAGAACGCGGTCGGGAAGCCTCTCCAGTCCCACGTTCCGCGCCAGCATGCGCAGCGAATCGGAATGGGCGGCGGTGCCGAAGCCCACATGCCCGGAAAGCAGCTTCTCGGCCAGTTCGCGGCGATCCAGGGCCATCTCGCGCTCCCGCATCTGCTGGAACTCGCTCATGATCTCCAGCCGCTTCCAGGCATTTGACAGGTAGCGCGCGAAGACCTCGAGCATGCGGACCATCTCGGCCAGTTGCGCCGTCGTCACGATAGGAACGCGATAGTAAGCTTCCTCGAGGCGCGCCATGTCGATGTGCGGTTGGCCTTCGAGAGCCGCCCGAACCAGCGCAAACTTCTCCGGAGTGGGCGGCTCGGTGAGCACCTGGCCGCTGAAGAGTGTGCCCAGATAGCGGCCTTCGCAGATCACCGGCACGGCAATGTCAGTCAGCCCGACGTGACAGGGATAGACCTGGCTCTTGCCGCTGGCACGGCATCGTTCCTTGGCCGGCTTGTCGCTGCGCGCGCAGGTCTGCTCTTCGTGCGCGCCAAAACCGTGCACCAGATCGCAGAAATAGGTGCTGGGGCTGGGAGAGCTTCTTCCGGTGCCGTCGGCGCCGAGCGGCTGAATCTGGACCAGCGCGTCGCCCGTATTGACGCGCGGGCGCGAGGTCGGGTCGAAGAGCTCCAGATCTTCAGCCCACATCAACTCTACGTTGCGGATAGGGCTGGAAGAGTTGAGCAGAACGAGGAAATAGGCAAAGAGCTCGAGGTCTTTCTTGAACTCCTGCTTCAGCGTTTCATTCAACGCTTCTTTTTGCCGTTTCATGGGCAGACGCCTTAGGGGAAATGGGATTGGCGTAGCCATGGTACTCGTTGCGATTGACGGTTGAATAGCAATAATCCGACAGAAGTATGTCGAAATTCTGCATTGTCGAACGGAATTCGCATCTTGGCGGCGAACGCTTGGCTTTCAGATCACGGATGGGCCCGGACCGTCAGTCCTCCATCCACGACAAGATGAGTGCCGGTGATCCACGTAGAGCCTGGGCCGGCCAGGAAGGCGACGGCTGCGGCAATGTCGCAGGGTCGGCCGACTCTTCCGAGCGGATGAAGCGCCTGCACCTCCCTGGCCAGCGCTTGCGGATCGGGCGCGAGATTGAGCCACTCGTCGAGCATCGGCGATTCGATGTAGCCGGGACAGATGGCGTTGACGCGAATATTCCTGGGAGCCAGCTCCAGCGCCAGATTGCGGGTCAAAGCGACCAGTGCGGCCTTGGAGCAGGCATAAGGAATCGCATTGGGAAAGGCGTGATCGGCGTGGATGGAACTGATGTTGACAATGGCGCCGCCCTCGGCAGGAAAAAGCGGAGCCAGGGCCTGCGCCAGCAGAAAGGGTGCGCGCTGGTTGACGGCGATCACGCGATCGTACATCTCAGCCGTGACCTCGGCCAGGGGAAGGTCGAACTCAATGCCCGCGTTGTTAACCAGAACGTCGATTTTGGATTCTTTCGCCGCAAACTGGGCAGCCAGCCCGGCAATCGCGGCCGCGTTGGCGAGGTCCACCACGATGGAACGCACGCTGGATCCGCCACGCTGGCCCAGGCATGCGGTCGCTGCGGCAAGCCCTTCAGCGTTTCGATCGAGCAGGAGCAGCGCGGCCCCACGCGCATGCAATTCTTCGGCGATGCCGCGGCCGATGCCCTGCGCCGCCCCGGTGACCACGGCGACCCTGCCGGCGAACTCACCGCTCACCTTGTCCGTGCTCATGGGACTCTCCCTGCGTCTTCAAAAAACACCAGTTCCGAACTGAGCGGATTGGCCAAGTGTACGTCCAGGCCGGCGCCCATCAGTTCCGTGCCTGTGGCGAGAGTATCCGGCGAGCTTCCGTCCTGGAAGTGCAGCCTGTAGCGCTTGGCGGCATTGAGTCCGGCCAGCACGAAGCGATGTTCCGCTTCCTCCGCGACGGTTCCGCGGAAGGCGAAGACTACGCCCTTGCCGCGCGCTGGGTCCCAGTATTCCAATCCGTCCCAATGCACCCCGTCGGGCCGCGGCGAGATGTGAAAGAGGTCGGCGTCGCGAATGAGCGGCCGCAGTTTTTCTTTATACAGGGCGAAGGCCTGCCGCGCGGCCTCGTGCTGTTCGGGAGTCCAGGCGTTGGTGTCCTGCATGATCGTTTCCCAGCCCATCATGCCGCTGCGCAGCATGTAGAGAAAATTCTCCAGCCGCGGCGTCGGCCATTTCTCCACGTAGCTTTCGAGCATGGCCGCCGGCAGCAGGTGGCTCGTATCGTAGAACGCGCGGCGGTTCGAAAGCGGATCGTAGGTATCGGTGATGGAGAAGTAATCGCCGTGCGCCGCGGAGCCGAAGTCGACCATGCGGCCGCCGTCGTCGCAGATCTCGAAGAGCAGCCCGGGATGCTCGCGGCGCGTCTGCGCATAGATGCTGTAGTAGGCCCGCACGGCGTGATAGCTCACGTCGGTCTCGTTCGAAGAGTACACAAAATCCGAGCCCCATTCGTGCGACACTCGCATGCCCGGGCCGGGCGGCGCGTGGGGATGGTCGCTGCGCGCGCAGCCCTGCGCGACCAGGTACCCATCGTGCTCCAGCATGTCGAGGTGGTAGCTGTCGACGATGCGCTTGATCTCTTTGGCGAAGTAATCGCGCGCGGCGGGCACGCCGACATCGACCGTCTGCCCTTTGAAATCCTCCGGCTTCCAGTCCGGGCCCACGTCGGCCACCAGCCAGTCGCGCACCTTGGGATCGCGCACATTGAGCGCGCCCGGCTCGGTGTCGAGCGCGGCCTGGGTCCAGTCGACCCACAGCCCGAAGCGCAGGCCCAGCCGATGCGCCTCGTCGGCGATGGGCGCAAGACCGTGAGGAAACTTCGCCGGGTTGGGATACCAGTCGCCCACGCCGCGGAACCAGCCGGCATCCATGTGGAACATCTCCAGGCCAAGGTCGCGCGAATCGTGAATCATGCGCATCGCGAGCGCTTCGTCGACCTTCATGCCGTTGCCCCAGCTATTGTTCACCAGCAGCGGGTAGTGCGTGTCTTTCCACGTGAGCGGATTGCCGAGCACAGCGCGCACCCAGGGCCGAAGCTGATTTCCCACGCCGTCCGGCCCGCCGCTAAATGCGCCCAGAAAGACGGTTGGCGTCTCGAAGCTCCCGCCCGGCTCGACGCGGGAGCGGAACGGCCCCGGATCCGGATCGAGGCCGAGCACGGTATTCAGCCGGCTCGCGGAGCGCGCCAGCGAGATGCGCGTCCTGCCGCTGAACTCGATGCCGGCGTACCAGCCGTCCTGGGGATGGTCCGGAGTAAAGACGACTTCGGCGGGGATGATCTCGCGGTTCTCATCATGGACGGGATGCCAATAGGTGGTGGATCTGCCCGTCCAGTTGTAGCCGTCGT
>JASHTH010000474.1 GCA_030040655.1 Acidobacteriaceae bacterium
CTTGCAGAGAAAGAAAAATCGGAGCAGACCATCCTCGAGCATTTCCGCCTGCTGCAGGCCTGCGACAATCTCTCGCTATTGAGTTGCGTGGCCTACCATCGGCCTGCGCATCTTCTGCACCCGCTGCCATTGAACGACGGCGGCGCATCCGAAGTGCGGGTCACTCCGCTGGCGCCTCGCCATTATCGCCTGTCGCCATGGCCATTTGACGAACCCGAGGCGACCTTCATGTTTCCCGCGCGACATGTTCGGGGCAAGTTTTTTCGCTCCTCTGAGGAGCTGCAGTCGGCCTTCGCCTCGGCTTCAGCGCAGCAACTGGCCGTGAGACTCTCGGCATGAACACTCGCAATCCGCAACAAAACGGGCGGCCCAAATCGGGAGCCGCCCAAGCGTGTTTTGCCGGTCCGGAAGCTGGTCAGAAATCGAAGTGCAGCGACATCTGGATCTGCCGCGGCGCGCCGATTGTATGCGTCACGATTCCCAGGCCCGACGGGCAAGAATACAAAGCCTTGGTATTGCCGATGGGATTCGACGAGCAGTTATTTGAGGCCAGTACCGGCTGGCCCGACAACGGGAATGCATTGTACCCGGCGTTCTGCGATACTTCGTTGCCGGGGATATCGAGGCTTGAGGTGTTGGTCAGGTTGTAAACGTCGAAGGTGTACTTCAGGTTGTACTTTTCGTTGAAGGAGAGGTCCTTCACCAGCGACGCGTCGGCGCGCTTCTGGAACGCCTGGCGGAAGATATTGCGCTGGCCGGTTGTGAAGCCGGTCTCGTAAGGATCGGAGGTCGGAATCGCGCCTCCCAGGCCGCCCGCCGGCAGCAGCGGCAGGGTGAAGCAGGATGCTTTGAGCGCCGGCTGACCGCCGGCCGGAGTCCACGCGCCGGAAGCCTTGGTCAATGCCGATTTGGGAGTGCAGCCGGCCGCGAGCGGAACGATGGGGTTGGTGATGCCGTCGGCGGTGGAATAGTAAATGCTGCCCACCGCGCCGGAAAAGTCGATGATGCTGTAAGGCTGGCCGCTCTGCAACACGGTCAGGCCCTGCAACGACCAATCGTTGATGAATTTTCCCGTCAACGAATGGTCGCCGGCCATGTTGGGTGCGCGAAGCACGTAATTGAAATTGAGAATGTGGGTGCGGTCAAAGTCCGACGAGCCGTAGGCGCTGCGCAGATTGAGCGGGTTGTTGCCGTTGAAGAAGAGGCCGATGGCGCTCTGCTCGTCCAAAGCGTGGGAGTACGTGTACGACGCGCCCACCTGCACGTCGTGGCTCATGCGCTTCTCCACGTGCGCCTGCAGCGCGTTGTAGGCGTCGACGCCGGCGGCCAGATAGCCGATCGACTCCGCTGCGTAGCCAATGTAGGGAACGCGCAGGTCGACGTTGCCGCCTTCGTAATTTGCCTGATAGCCCGTGCCATCGGGCAGGGTGGCGCCGCCCACGTTGTAGCCGTAGCTGTATTTCTGCTGATATTGGCCTCCGGCGAGCGTCGGGCTCGACGGCGAAGCGATCACCGGCTGGTTGAAGGGCACGGGAATGACCTGGTGCCGTCCCACGTTGCCTACGTACCCCAGCTCAATGGCCAGGTCGTTGCGCGGCTGCCACTGGATGTCGAGCGTGTAGTTGACCGTATAGGGCAATTTGTTGGTGCGGTCGTAGACGCCCAGCGAAATTGGCTGGCCGTTGTTGATCAATCCCGCCGCACCCGATCCGGTATTCACAATGCTGTACGCATTGGGAAGATACTTGGACAGATCCGACGCTTTCGGATTGTTCGGCGCGGTATGCTCCAGCACCGTGCCGTAGGGATTCTCCAGGTTGCCGGTTTCGTCGGTCGGCGGGCCAGTGGGCGGTCCAAAGCCGCCGTTCCCGCCGCAGGTGGGAATGTAGTACTCATAGAGCGACTGCGAAGTGGTGGGGCACGAGGAAGCGTTCACGAATGGCAGCTGCTGGTTGACGCCGAACGGGCCTCCGGTTACAGTCCCGATGGCGTAGCCGGGCGAGAAGTAGCTGAACAGCTCGCCGCGATCGTAGTAAATGCCGCTTCCGGTCCGGATCACGACCTTGTTATGGAACATCTCCGGCTGCCACGCTGCGCCCACGCGCGGGCCGATGCCCCATTGCCGCCCGGTCAGCGTCGTGTTGCTCACGCCCGAAGTGCCGTTGGCATTGTTTCCGGCGATGATCAGACCGGAGTTCTCAATTGTATCGCTGGCCACGTCGTACTTGTACAGCGAGGGATCGAAGTTGAAGATGCGCCCGTATTTCTCCGTCAAGCCGCCGTCCCAGTCGTAGCGCACTCCGGCGGTCAACGAAAGCGTGGGCGTGATCTGATACTTATCCTGCACATACGTGCCGAGCTGGTTGGCGCGATAGTAACGGTTGGCGTTGCCCTGCAAAAAGGAGCTGACGTAGAAGCCGGTTGCCGAGCTGCCTGGAGTAACGAAGCCCTGGATCATCTGGCTGAAGTCGTCCGTGGCCACGGTTCCCGTGCCCGTACGCGCATCGATGGTGTTGAGCTGCGTGTAGGTGAAGTTGCCGCCGAAGCTCACCGTGTGCTTGCCCAGAATCCAGATCGCGTTCGCTGAGGGCGCGAGCCGGTTCTGGAAGACTCCGGTATTCGGCGCCTGGCCTTCGGCATTGGGGCCAATGTTCGTAATGGCCTGCGCTGTGCCTGGAGGCTGATAATTCCCCAGCACGTTGTAGATCGAGATACCCGGGAAATAGCTCGAGCCGAAGACATTGATCGATCCTGTGCCCGCCGTGCCTCCGGGAATGGAATTGGGGCCGAAAGCCTGCGTATTGTCGCCCCAGTCCTTTTCGCGCAAGACGCCGATGGTCTGCGTGGTGCTCAGGTTGGTCTTCACCACGTAGCTGTTGATGATCGAGAACACCTGCGCGCCGGAGTCCAGGTGCTCGGTGAATCCGGGAACGCTCGAATAGGAGAACGGGGCGACGGTGGGATCGTGCTGGTAGAAGTACTTCAGCGCCAGGGTATCCTTCGCGCTGGCGTTGTAGTCGAGATTGGCGACTCCCAGATCGGCCTTGAAAAACGCGGTTCCGGGGATGAACGCATTGTCGATATGCGCCACCGTGGGCGGAACGCCGTTGCGGGCGTCGTTGGGGATCAGCCACTTGCCGGGCTCGCCGGGAAGCGAGGGCGAGTTGAACAGGATCAGCGCATCGCGGTCGATCTGGCTGGCTTTGATGCTGGTGCCGAACGAGGCGTTCGTCACCGCGGCCAGCGCCGCGGCGGAGCGATCGTCGCTCAGGCCGATGGGCACGTCGAGCAGCGCATCGCCGATCTCCTGGTCGGAGACGTTCGTGTGCTGATAAGCCAGATAGGCGAAGAGTTTGTCTTTGACGATGGGTCCGCCCGCCGACCCGCCCAAAACGTAGCGGTGCAGCTGGGGCACCTTATCGAACGCGGGAATATCCGGATCCTGGTTGAAGAAGAACGGCGCGGCGTTCAGCCAATCGGTGCCGCGATGCAGGTAGAGCCCGCCGTGAAAGTTGTTGGTGCCCGAAGAAGTGTTCATGTCGATATGCGCGCCGGATGTGGAACCCTGCTGCGCGTCGTACATCGAGGCGTTCACGCGCACTTCCGCGAGGGTTTCCGGCGCAGGCGTAGGGATGGCATTGCCGATGGAGAGATAGACCGAGGCCACCGAGGGTATCACGCCGCCCGCGCCTTCGCTCGAAGAGACTCCCGTGCTGTTAATCACGCGCGCCGAAGGCACCTGGCTGGTGCTTTTGCCGTTGAACAGATTGGTGGCATCCACGCCGTTCAGCGAAAAGCTGTTGCTGGTATCGCGCTGCCCGTTGGCCCAGATCGGCGCATTGCCCAGACCGCTGTTAGCGCCCGTCCCACCCGAAAGTTCGGCGTCGACGCCGGTGGACAGGATGGCCACGCCCGTAAAGCTGCCGGTCGAGAGCGGCACTGCCTGAATCTGCGAGGTCTCCATCACGTAGCCGTTGGTCGTGTCCGAGGCGTTCATCAGCGGAGTCGCCTGCACTTCCACCGTGTCCGTCGTCTGGCCGACCTTGAGCGCCGCATTCACCGTGGCCGTGCGGTCGGCTTGCACCTGAATATGCTCGGTCTTCTGCGCCTGAAATCCGCCCGCCGTAAACGTCACTGTGTACGTTCCAATGGGCAGGTTCACAATCAGGTAGACGCCTTCCCCGTTTGTCTTCACGGTGCGTGTGAGCGTCGTCTGCTCGTCCAGCACGGTGACCGTCGCATTGGGAATCAGGCTTCCCGACGAATCGGCGACCGCCCCGGTAATGCCGCCCAGCGTCTGCTGAGCCGGCGAAGGAAGAACGCACAGCGCGAAAGCTGCCGCGACCGCCGACAGCCAGGAAAGCAGGAAGGAACGATTGCGCATGGAATACCTCAATTGGATGGCCTCGTAAGTAAAGGATCCCCGCTGGTCTTTTGAAGAACTCCAAAAAACACGGGAACCTGTGAAAAACCCAGGCGAATTCTTGTCTCAAAAATGGAGGAGTGAGGGATACACCGCGAGCGAATTGTGGTTGTTGTCCGCTATGTTTCGGGTTGAACTTCGGAGTGAAGATAGAATACCGTCTTCGCCGTGAAATTCAACCGAAAATTTACAGAAATTCGCTTGCCATGCGCGCGCCGCGTGTGCACATAAAGACCGCATAAAGAAAGCGCGCGCGTAAGTGACGCACAACGCTACGTTAGTCACCGCGCAACGATCCTTCGACCACGATTTCCACATCGTTGGTCACCGCTGTGCCTGGCCGCGTGCGCGGTTGCCGTTCAATTTCCGCAGCGCAATCGGCGGTCGCTACTGGAGGGGAAAAAGCGTGCGCGGCGGCAGAACCTGCTTGCTCAGCGCCGCGCTCACCGTAAACATGGGTTCGTTGACCACCTGGCTGAGCCGCAGCTTGAGTGCAACGCTGCACAAAATATAGGCTTGCACGTCGTCGAATCCCCAGCGGCTCACCAGCAGGTCGATCATGCGGCCGGTGGCGGCGCGCGCCGTTTCGGCCACGTCGGTTCCCGACTCGACAACAACCCACGCGTCCGCCGTCGAGTCGGGCGCGATCTTCTCGCTCGCTTCCACGATGGGCCCCTCCAGCGGCTGCTGCTTGTGCAGGCGGAAGCGCAGCGTGACATCGAGCGGGCACTCGATGCCGTTGATGCAAACTTCGCCATCGCCTTGCGCGGCGTGTCCGTCGCCGCAACTGAAGAGCGCTCCCGCGTTCAAGACAGGCAGGTAGAGCCGTGAACCGGCGCAAAGTTCGCGCACGTCGAGATTGCCGCCGAACGGCCCCGGCGGGCGCGTTCTGAAGGCCCCGTTTTCGGCGCGCGCCACGCCCATCACTCCCAAGAAGGGCCGCAATGGCACCACCGCTGGAAAGAGCGATCGAGTCACGTCACCTTCGAGATCCCAGAGAAAGAAGTGCGGTATGTGAAAGCGGTCTTTCAAGAAGCCCAGGCCTTGGAGGACACTCGACCATCCCCAGCCGCAATGCCGCGTCGCCAGCGCATCGACTTCGAGCACGTCGCCCGGTTCGGCGCCCTCGATCCAGATGGGCCCGGTGAGCGCATGGATGCGCGTGCGGTCGATAGCCAGAAACTCCTGGATCGTGCTCCGCGGGCCAACCTGGCCGCCGCTCGAGTCCGTACATTCGATCTGTACCTCGTCGCCCGGCGCGATACGCAGGCGTGGCGCGAGCGACCGGTCCCACACCGAATGCGTGGGCTCGGCCGCCAGCGTGTGCTCGCTCATGGCTCTTTCACCCGCACCGTCATCTGGATTTCGACCAGGGCATTGCGGGGCAGCGCACTCACGCCGATCGCCGCCCGCACATGCTGGCCGGCTTCGCCGAAGACGCGCACCAGCAGATCCGAAGCGCCATTGATTACCGCCGGCGAATCGGCAAAACCAGGCGCCGCGTTGACGTACCCGTTCAAGGAAAGGACCTCCGCAACCAGTTCCAGCGAGCCGAGCTCGCGCTTGAGCACGGCGAGCTGCGTCAGGGCGCAGGCCTGAGCTGCCGCGTAACCTTCCTCGATGGTGCGGTCGGCTCCGGCCCTGCCGGCGATCACGCCCGCCGGGCCCGTGGAGACGACGCCGGCAAGATACACGATGGCCCCGACGCTCTTTGCCGAAACGTAGTTGCCGCCCGGCGCCGGCGGTTGCGGAAGCTCGAGACCGAGCGCCGCCAATTTTTCCTCAGGAGTGGACTCTTCGCTCATTTGACTTTGACTCTAGCACGCGCCATGCGGAATTTTCTTGGGATCGCGAATCGCGTCGGGGTAGCATGAGCCATGCTTCAAGCCAACGTCTCCGGGTACCTCAGCACTTTTTCCGTTGCGGGATTTTCGGCAGGAAGAAACGGCAAGCCATGATCACGCGCGCTTCAAAGCTCTTCTTGCTTGCCGCCGTCGCCTTGTTTTATACGCTCGTGGTCTTCAACAACCTGACGGACTTCGACTCGAACTACCAGTTCGTCCGCCACGTGCTCTCCATGGACTCGACCTTTCCCGGCAATCGCGGCATGTGGCGCGCGCTGCCCTCGCCGGCCATGCATCTCACCTTCTACATCGCTACCATCGCGTGGGAAATCGTCACCATGATCCTGCTCTGGTGGGGCGCCGCGAATCTGCTTCGCGTGCTGCGCCGGCCCGCCGCGCAATTCAACTCCGCCAAGCGCATCCCCATTCTGGCGCTCACGGTTTCGCTGCTCATGTGGCTGGTTGCGTTTCTTTCCATTGGCGCGGAGTGGTTCCTGATGTGGCAGTCGCACTCGTGGAACGGCCAGGAAGCAGCCTTTCGCAACTTCGCCGTGGTAGGGCTGGTTCTTCTCTATCTCGTACAGCCGGAGACCGATGGTCAACCCTGACGCTTCACTCTGGCGCAGGCGCAGCCTTCCTGCGGCCGACGAGATACCACGCGATTCCCGCGGCAAGATACCCGAGATAGATGTAGGGAATCCGCGCGTGTGCCGCATCGGCCGCCGAGCGAAGATCGAAGACCACCACCAGATTCATGACCACGACCGTCGCGACGCTGACGAGCGCAACCACATGGGAGTGCTGGCCGAGCGCGCGCCGCGCAAACGGCAGCGCCAGCGCCACCAGGGCATAGGCAGTCAGGAATCCGAAGACCGATAACGATCCCAGCAGGTCGTACATATCGGAGCCTGTTTCTCCCCTCAGCGCCATGGCCGCAGTTGCGCAGAACATCGGCACGCTGGAAAGCAGGATCGCCGCTCCCGGTGTCCCGTGACGGTGGTTCGTGCGTTCAAGCCTCCGGGGAAGCAAGCCGCCGCGCGCCATGCGCATCAGCACCCGAGCTGCAGCCGTGGTACACGCCAGCACGCAGGCGAACATGCTCACGAAAGCGCCGCAATCGATCGCCACGCCCAGCGGCGAAATGCCGGCTTTGGCCGCCAGAAGATGCAGCGGGCTCGTGGAATCGCTCAATTTGCCCGATTCGCCGCGAAAGCCAAGCACTTCGGAGTACGAGCAAAGCATGAAGAAGAAGCCGGCGAGAATGGCGCACTGCAGCACCGCGCGCGGAATGGTGCGCAGCGGTTCGCGCGCTTCGCCGCCCAGGGTCGTCGCGCTCTCGAAGCCGACAAAGCTGAACATCGAAAGTACCAGCGCGGGCCCTAGCGCCGGGATCGAAGCGCCTTTCAACCGGAACTGGTCCATGTCGAATTGCAACCCGAACCGGAACACCAAAAAGGCCAGCACGATGAGGATGAGGCTCACGGAAACGACTTCGATCCACAGCATGAGCTCGGCCGAGAGCTTCACGTCGCGATATGCAACGTAGGCCGCTATCGCGCAGACGACCGCGAGCGTCGGCAGGGGTGATGGCGTCCGGTGCAGGAACTGCTGGCCGAGGAGTATCGAGTAGTACAGAGCTCCGCCGGCTACCGAAGCGCCCGTAGCGAGATACGCGAGCAACAGACCCCATGCGGCGGCCGCACCCAAGACAGGCGGTAACGAATTCGCTGTGTAGGTGTAAAGGGATCCAGGCGATGCCGAGAGCCGCGCGAATCGGCTCACGCAAAAGCCGACCAGAAGAGTCGCGCCTGTGGCGAGCAGATAGACAAACCACGTGGCGTTGCCGGCGAGCGCAAAGACCAGAGGTATGGTCAACGACGGCGAAGTGGAGGGCGCCATCGCCGAGACCGACTGCGCCAGCGTTTCGATGGGCCCGAGCACGCCGGCGTGTAACTCGAATCGCTCGCCTGAGGTCTCGTTTGCATACACTTCGGCTGTCGCGCTCGCTTGCTCGGTCATGCTTCGGTCCTTTTGGGCCGGGGATCGCTTCGGGTTGATCCAGTCTTGCGCGCCTGTCGCCTTCAGGTCAAGCAATGCACCGCCGCGGCGGGTGAAACTGGGCGCCTCAATCTTGGCGCGTCTTTGTTTTTGCGCCAACGGTGGGCTAAGACAACCCTCCCCGGATCGACAGGTCGGCTCTCTTCAGAACGCGCCGTACACTGTTTCCAATGCCTGTCGCCGCCATCGTGCTTGCCGCCGGCGCCAGCCGCCGCCTGGGCCGGCCCAAGCAAATGCTTGAATTTCGCGGGGAAACGCTGCTGGCTCGCGTTTTGCGCCAAGCCGCCGAGTCCGGAGCCGAGCCGGCGATCGCGGTGCTCGGAGCCAATAACGATTTCATTCGCGCATCGGTCGCGTGGCCGAGCGCGATCTGCATCTTCAATGAGAATTGGGAGCAGGGAATCGCCAGCTCGATTCATGCGGGACTCGACGCGCTTGCGAAACATGCGCCCCATGCCTCCGGCGCGCTGCTGCTCGCCTGCGATCAGCCGCGGCTTACGGCGTCTCACATCCAGTCGTTGCTCGAAGCCTTCGCCGCGCATGGCGAAAACGTCATCGTCGCATCGCGCTATGCAGGTTTTGTTGGGGTTCCGGCGGTATTTCCGCCGAGCGCCTTCGGCGGATTGCGCGCGCTCGAAGGCGACAGAGGCGCGCGTTCGCTTCTCGCGAAACCTCCATGCCCATTGATCGAAGTGGATTTTCCCGGCGGCGAAATCGACATCGACTCGCCGGCCGACCTTTCGCAGCTTCGCTGATTCGCGGCGCCGATCGTCAAATCACCGGGCGCGCTGGCTCGCTGACCAGCTGGCCTGCTGACTCGTTATTCTCACCGCTCCACCGTTGCCTCGATATACCCGTGCGGCTCGTCAACGGGCACAAAAATGTGGTTCGGGTTGTCGAGTCCGAATGGCCTCAGGTCTGCGAGCAGGTGGTGCAGATTCGGCATGGTGAGCCGGATGCGTGCGATCTCCGGCGCCGCCTCGAGCGCCGCCTTGCCCATGTCGAAGAGCGTGTGCTGCACGCTCATGCTGTCGTGCGCGGCGAACGTCTTGAGCAGCGCGGTGGCGATGCGCGCGCGCGCCTCCGCGAAATGCGGCTTTGGCGCACTGTAATCCCAGATCGCCGTCGCACACGTACCCAGGATGCGATCGGTCGCCGGCTTCAGCGTCGTCAGTTCGTCCTGGATGTATCCGGTGAACGCCGATTTCGTGGTCTTCAGAATCGTCAATCCGTCCACCCCGGACCGGATCGACCAGGCGCCCTTTGGTTCGCGCACTGCGTGAGTAGTCTGCAGTTCGGGCCCGCCGAGCTTGAACGTCGCTGGTTCGGGGACGCCATCTGTTACCATGCGCTCCCACGCTTTTTCTTCGACCTCGACACTGACCTTCGCTATGTGCGAATGATGGGCGAGCAAATAGTCGCCCAATTCCATGGCAAACTCCTCGATCGTGGCCGCCTTCGACCGGCGTGCCACAAAGTAGACCGTGTTCTTCATCGTATCGGTGGGTAGCACGCCGCTGTTGTCGGCCGCGGTGAAGCTCGCGTCGAAGTCGCCTTCGAGCAGCACGCTCGCCGTCCACTCGTTGAACTCGTGCCGCTCTCCGGTGCGCGTAATGCGCGACAGCCGCACCCGCGACTTTCCATAGCGGTTCTCGCCCAGCCTTGCCATGATTCAACTTCCTCGATATGTGGTGTAACTGTTGTCGCTCAAGAGCACCGGCAGATGATAGTGCGCTTCGCCCGTGCATTCGAAAACGATCGCAATCTCCGGATAAATGCTATTACGTCCCGCGCTCGCAAAGTAAGCGCCGGTCGCCAAGGTGAGCCGGTATGTTCCCGGCGGCGCGTCGCCGGCGAGTTCGCGGCAGCGGCCATCGCCATCGGTCGCGCTCGCGGCAACTTCATTCCAGCCGCCGCCCTGGCGCCGTTCGAGGCGGATAGAGATCCCCGCCGCCGGCTTTCCGTGCACGGTATCCAGAACATGCGTTGTAATCTTGCTCATTCCACCAGCCACTTTCCCAGCCGAATTTGCAGGATCTGCCGTTGCTGCTCGGCCGCTTCGCGCAACTCGGCTATGCGATCGTTCTTCAGGCGCCGCCGGAGGATCGCCAGCATCTCATCCGCACTCTTGCCCGTTGCACATACAATGTACGTGAATCCGAACCGCTGCTCATACTCCGTGTTGCCC
Organism: Acidobacteriaceae bacterium; assembly: GCA_030040655.1. Taxonomy (GTDB): domain Bacteria; phylum Acidobacteriota; class Terriglobia; order Terriglobales; family Acidobacteriaceae; genus Telmatobacter. Next base: position 10,514 of record JASHTH010000474.1, read on the forward strand.
TCGGCAAGCTCCGCGAGCACGCGCTCGGCAGCGTTTTCAGCCGAACCCTGCTCCTGCCGTGACCACGCTGCCGACTTTGCGGACGCAGTGGCCCCTTTGCGCTCGCCGATGCGCGGATGGCAAGCGAAGGCCTCCAACCAGTCGCTCTCGCCCATCCTGCTCCACTCGCGATCGGCCGCGGTGCTCAACTCGATTACGCCCGCGACCGGGCGCAGCGCGACCATCGCCTTCGCCCAGCGCGTTGCACCGCAACAGGCGAGCATGGCCTCGAGCGCCTCGGCTTCTCCGGCTGCATTCCATGCCGCCAGGACCGCGTTCATGGCACAGGCTCCCTGCCCAATTCGAGAAGAAACTCCTTGAGCAGGTTGGCTCCGACGTGGCGGCGATATTCGGCCGTCGATCGAATATCGTCGATGGGCCGTGCCTCAGCCAGCAGCTCGCTGCACGCCGTCTCGATCGTCTCCGCGGTCACCTGCCGGCCCTGCAACGCGGCTTCTGCCTTGTGGAGCCTCGTGGGAAACGGAGCCAGGCTGGCCGCGCCCAGCCGGATCTCGTTCACCGCGCCATTCTCGACGAGTGCCGTCGCGCCCAGCGCCACTTTCGCAATCGCCATGGCGCGCCGCGGCCCCACTTTGCGCAGGTATTGCCGATGCTTCGCAAACCGGCGCGGTGCGTGGATTGCCAGCATTAGCTCATCCGGCGCGAGCACATTGCGCTTGTAGCCGGTGTGAAACGCGGAATAGGCGACGCGACGGGTGCCGCGCACCGAGATCAGCTCCACTTCCGTGTCATATGCGAGCATCGCCGGAGATGAGTCGGCCGCAGGCGATCCGTTCACCAGGTTGCCGCCGATCGTGGCGCGATTCTGGTTGGCGATGGCGCCGATCCAGCTCGCCGCCTTGGCGATGAGCGGCAGCTCCGCGGCCAGCTCCGCATGCGCGCGCAAATCCCCGAAGGTTGCACCCGCGCCGATGACGAAACGGTCAGCCTCGCTCCTGGTGAACCGCATCTCGGCGATGCCCCATAGGCTGACGAGCTTCTTCGCATCGAGCCGTCCCGCGGCGTGCGCCACCATGAGCTCGGTGCCGCCGGCGATCGGCGTCCACTCGCCCGGCGATTCGGCCAGCAGCGCAAGCACCGCCGCAAGATTTCCTGGCGCGAGCAACTCGTGCGCCTCGGGATTACCGCGCATGATCCGCCGGTCCCCGATGTCCTCGCGTCGAGCCCGCTGCCGCAATCACCGACTCAAAGATGCGAATGAATCCCGTACATCGGCAGAGATTTCCGGCCAGTCCTTCGCGAATCTCGGCCAGGCTGGGATGTGGATTCCGCGCGAGCAGGTGCGTCGCGGCCATCAGCATGCCCGGCGTGCAAATGCCGCACTGCGCGCCGCCGCACTCGAGAAATGCCTGTTGCAGCGGATGCAGCGCGCCGTTCGACGAGAGGCCTTCGACGGTCTCGATCTCCGCGCCCTCGGCCTGCAGCACAGGAACAAGGCAACTGTTCACCAACTCACCGTTCATGCGCACTGAGCACGATCCGCATTCGCCTTCGCCGCAGCCTTCTTTGGTGCCGGTGAGCCGCAGGTCCTCGCGCAACACATCGAGAAGACGCTTCATCGCGGGCACGCGAACGGCGCGGCTCTCGCCGTTGACGATGAATCGAATGGCAGGCCAGTCAGCGCTCATACCGTCGCCGTTTCTTCCACCGGCCGGGTGCTCACCGAGGCTGGTCTTGGCGCCAATTCGGCAAACAGGTCCTCCGGCAACAGCGGGATTCGCGTGAAGCTCACACCGGTCGCGTCCATGATCGCGTTCAGAATCGCCGGCGCGGGCCCGTCGTGCGGCAACTCGCCAATTCCCTTCGCACCGCAGCCTCCGTGGCGAAATGGAATCTCCTCGAAGAAGACGTGGATCGGCGGCACGTCTTCGGCCGTGGGCATAATGTAGTTGGTCATTTGGCTGTTGGCCATGTGGCCGTTCTGCAGAATCACCTTTTCGTAGAGCGCATAGCCGATGGCCTGCGCGATGCCGCCTTCCACTTGGCCGCCGGCCAGCACCGGGTTAATAATGCGCCCGGCCTCCTGCACGGCCCAGAACTCCTCCACCTCCGCTGAATACGTCACCGTATCCACGGCCACCTGCGCGACGTGAATCGCCCACGCATACGCCGGGTACGCTTCGCCGCGATACCGCTGGTCGTCCCAATGGATCCCCGGCGGCGCCTCGTAGCGCACCAGCGACCCGACTTCGCCGTGTCCGGCTCGATAACGCTCGCAGGCAGCGAAAAACTCGTCGCGCGAGTATTCATTGCCGAGAGCCGCTTTCGCCCGGAGCATTTCGAGAAGCTGCAAACTTGCGCGCTCGATCAGGCGGCCCACCACCATCGCCGTTCGCGAAGCCACGGTCGGGCCGCTGTTGGGGACAATGCCCGTATCCGGCGGCGCCATGGTCACGTCCTCGTAATGCAGGCGCAGGGTCTCCGCGGCGATCTGCGTGAGCACGGTGTTCGTCCCCTGGCCAAACTCGGTGCTCGAAACCAGCACGCGCACTTTGCCTTCCGGCGTCACGTCCACGCCGGCCAGCGAATTCAGATACCGCTCGCCCGAGCCGGTGAATCCTGAGCCGTGATAGAACGCCGCGATGCCCATGCCGCGCTTGATCGGAGTCGCCGCATTTTCGCGTGCAAATCGTTCGCGTTTCGAGTAGAAGTCGCTCTCGGCGAGCGCGCGATCCAGCAGTCTATCCAGGATCACCGGCTCGCGCATCACCTGTTCGGTCGCGGTCGTGTCGCCGTCGTGCAGAAAGTTTCTGCGCCGCAGCTCAACCGGATCCATGCCGATCTGCGCGGCGATCGCGTCCATGTGCCGCTCGATGGCGAAGCACGCCTGCGGCGCCCCGAATCCGCGAAATGCACCATAAGGAACCGTATTCGTGGCCCACGAGCGTGAGCGCACGCGCACATTCTGGCAGAGATACGGCCCCGGCGCATGCAGCGTGGCGCGCGACAGGACGGTTGAAGACAGCGTCGAGTAGGCCCCGCCGTCCGTGGCCAGGTCGATCTCCATCGCCAGCAGCTTGCCCTCGCGGTCGAGCGCCGTGCGCTGCCGCACCCGCGAGGGATGCCGCTTGGTCGTTGCTGCCAGATCCTCCATGCGGTCGTAAACCACTTTCACCGGGTGGCCGCTCTTCATGGCCAGCAGCGCTGCGTGCGACGCGATCATCGAGGGGTAATCTTCTTTTCCGCCAAAGGCGCCGCCGGTCTCGGTCTGGATCACGCGCACCTTGTCCTCGGACAGAGCGAAGACCGCGACCAGCGATCTATGCACGTAGTAGGGGCACTGCAGCGATCCCCACACCGTCACGCCGCTCTCCGCGTCATACTCCGCGATCACGCCGTTGTTCTCGATGTAAAGATGCTCCTGCGCGTCGGTCCGGTACTCGCTCTCCACGATGTGCGCGGCTGCCGCAAAGCCCACGTCTACATCGCCCTTTTCCAGGAGAAAGCTTTTGAACAGATTGTCCGAGCCCCACACGACTACATCCTGCCGCTCGCTCTCTTCGATCGTGAAGACCGGCGGAAGCGGTTCGTACTCGATCTCCACGCCGGCAACGGCCTGGCGCAGCTTGTGCTTGTCGGGATGCGCGAGAAGGAGGATCGGCTCGTCGCAGTGATTCACCACTCCATCGGCCAGGCACGGCTGATCGGCGACGATCAGCTGGATGTGATTCTTTCCGGGAATGTCGGCCGCCGTGACGACCGTGAACTCGCTCCAGTCGGTGCGCCGATCGAAGCGGATGGAGCGGATGAACCCACGCGGAATCGAGCCGCGCACCGTGGCGCCGTGCCACATGCCCTCGCGCTCGATGTCGTCGACATAACGCGCGCGGCCGAGCAGCTTGTCGATCCCTTCCTTGCGCGGAACGGAAGCGCCGACGATGCGGTTTTTCTGGCTCATGCCCATGCGGATGGGAAGCCGCTAATGCCGTGCGGGTTGTCGCTTAGGATACAACGGCGCAGCAGAGTTTCCAAATCGCCGGGTGCCCTGCCCTGGCGGCGATCTTTGCCCCAAGGATGGAAAGAAACAGAGCTTGGCGTCTCAGCTCGCCAGCTCCGCCAGCGTTCGCGCAAGCACGTTTACGCCGCTGCCGATCCATTGCGGAGAGGCGTATTCGTCGGGACGATGGCTCACGCCGCCGCGGCAGGGAACGAAAAGCATGGCGACAGGGGCGATGCGCGCGACGAAGAGCGAGTCGTGATAGGCGCGGCTTACCATGCGCTTGGAAGATTTGCCGGCTTCGGTCGCGGCCTTCTCCATCATCGCCAGGATCTCCTCATCGCACTCGGCCGGCGGGTCGGC
>JASHTH010000475.1 GCA_030040655.1 Acidobacteriaceae bacterium
CGTAAACAACCCGCTCTACACGTTCAGCGACGGAACCGAGCACCGCTTCTCGCAGAAAGAGCTGGACCCGGAGACGGGCAACGACTACTTCCTGGCGCGCTACTACTCGCCCGAGTTCGGCCGGTTCCTCTCGCCGGACTGGTCGGCCAAGGTGTCGCCGATTCCGTATGCTTCCCTCGCCGAGCCGCAGAGCTTGAACCTCTATGCGTACGTGCTGAACAGTCCGCTGGTTCATGTGGACCCGGACGGACATGATGGCACGGGCTGCAAAGGCTTTGAGTGCCTGATGCAGGCTAACTGGGTCGCGGAACACCAAATTGGAAATTGGATGCAAACGGGCTTGGCGCTGCTCGGGCAGTATGTAGCGGGTTCGGCCCAACAGCAGAGCGATAAGAATACGTCTGTCATGTTGTATGCGGGCGCTCCGCCCACCCCTTCCCAGCCGGGCGTCAACTCAGTAATGGACTACCAAATCGTGCCCTCCGCAAACACAGCTAAAGAGCTCCACCAGAAGATGAATCCCTGGTCTCATGCTGATGTTGTCGCGCTAAACGATCTCCAAAAGCTTGGAACTCGTATATGGGAGTCAATTGGTGGAGGGCCATGGGGCTGGCAGAAGAACGATTTCTTGACTGGCGGCGGTCATGACAATCTGTCAATTTTCGATGGGCATGTTGAGCAAAAGTGGTACATCGGCCCCGATCCAGGGTCAATGAAACGCGTTCAAGTTGTGGTGGGCGTAGAAAGCAACGGACGCCTGATTAAAGCGTGGACGGTGGGCATCACGTTCAATTCCTCGGGCCCGGTGTTCCGAAAGATTGAGTAAAGCGACTTGCGCTTCAAGCAACACAAAAAGCATGGAGAACTCAAAGATGAAGAAACGAGGCCGAGAACTTCTAGCCTTGGCGGCGAGCGTGCTGGTCCTTTTCCTTGGCTGCAGAGCAGGATCAAAACCTCCGCAAGACGTAAGCATTTTGCATCCTGGGGAACAGTGGCTTTCGTGGGGCTCGGCGCAAAGAAGCACTTTTGTGATCGCCTTTCTTCAGGGATATGGCGACGGAATTAGTGGCGGCTGCAACTCCGCAAAAGAGGCCCTTAGCACAACCGAACTCAAGGACATGAAAGACAATCGGTACTACATTTTCGATACAGCGGACTGTCGCTCACGGGTTCCAATTTACACGAAGATGAAGCTGTACACGTCTGCTGAACCCGACACTAGCGCTTACACGAATGTCATCACCGGTTTCTACCAGAACTATCCCCAGTACCGGAGCATTCCATACATCTACCTGATGCAGTTGTTGAGGGGCAACAACCCTCCAGGAGTTAACGAGCTTTACTCAATGGCTCAGACAGGGAAGATGATCACCCGTTGGTAGAGGCCGGAACTGGGCCGGGCGGGACCGGAGGGCCTGTAGCCTGCTGCTGGTCCACTCCGAGAGCAGTGGCGCGATCCAGCGACGAGCACGCCGCCTATGGCGTCGGGAGGAGTAGGGACACGTCACCCCGCGCGGGTTGCTGCGCAGTTGCCGCAGGTTACCGGGGCGGGAACCTGTTGAAAGCGGGCGGCTAAGAGGAAAAATCTCTGAAAAGGGGTTACTCTGATAGCAACCTGTGGTTGCTGAAGGGGTAACCCGATGTCCCCCTGCCCTTTAGCAAGAAAACGGCCCTGCACGGCCCGTTGCCCGGCACGTTGCGGCGCGCTGGCGTTGTGCGGCCCGAATCCCCAACACAATCGAAACGGCGGTGCGCGATGAAGGCCCCGCTGCGCACCAAGTCCATCGGCACGAAGGTGAGCGAGGAGGAGTTCGCGGCGCTGGAGTCGTGCGCGCGCCAGGCGGACATGACTGGAGCGCCAAAGTCACGCCGATTCCGTATGCTTTCCTCGGCGATCCCCAGAGCTTGAACCTCTATGCCTATGTGAGAAACAATCCGCTAACGAGGGTCGACCTCGATGGGCACGATGGCAATTGCGTAAAGGGCAGTTGGTGCGAGGCCCTGAAAAACGCCTGGAATCAGATCCACCAAATTGCTGTTCAGGCCAGTCAGGCTGTGCTCGGTACTACTGCTCCGGGGTCTGCGGCATCCGCGCCGGCGCCACGTTGTGCCGCTTGTCCCCATGGACTTGGAATTCAGCTCGGGGTGGAAGCAGCAGCCGGCCTTGAAGCAGGCGGTCATGGTGCTGGTGCTGCTGTAACAGGAAGTGTCAGCGCGGGCGTATTTGCAGGAGGCGATCAAGGTGTCAACGGAGGCGTATTTGGAACCTACGGCGTCCATGCTACCGGAACAACGAACGGTGGCGATCCTCCACAGACTAACTCTGCTGTTGTCCCCGACAAGCCACTGGTAGCCGGTGCTGGAGCCAATGGAGGGCCGTCCGTTTTCTTGACTAACGCAACCTCCCGCGGCGATATGAACGGTCTATTCAGTACAACTTCCGTTGCTGCTGCATTGGGCATAGGGTTCGGAGTACAGATCTCAGTTGGAAAGAGCGATGCAGGGAACGCGATCTGGATGGTAAGCGGCGGCCTTGCGGGCGGCCTAGCAGCGTATGAGCATAGTATTGTAACTAACACCGTGCCAATTTATCCCCAATGATCTGGAGGTATCGACAATGACGAAACAGGATGAGGCTGCCTCTCCAGAGTTGTGGGCAGGGTACCGGCGGGTTAAGCGGAGACTTATCATTCTTGCCCTGGGGTGGATGCCATTCGGATTTCTATTGCTCGAGATATCCACTCTGAATCGCCGGTTAGAGCCTGTTACTTTCCTGTTGATCGCCTATATGGCGTACTTGTTCATTACCTTGCTGCAATTCGAGACATATCGATGCCCAAAATGTGGTGCGTCTTTGTTTCTCCGACTACAACTCTTTCCCCGGAAATGCGCAGGATGCGGTATTCCAATCAACAAAGAGTTTCCGCAGATCCAATCCGTCAGCAGAGTGCGTGATTCATCAAACGAAATGAAAAAGGACCAGCCCATTACCGATAGCCAAGCACCAGCATCGCTCGCCGGTTGGCTCGGAAGCCATTGGAAGGCAATGGCAGTCGCCTTTATCGGGCTCTTCACCCTAGTTTGGTTTATTGTCGCGCTCTTCGTAATGTGGGCTGCCACTCAGATGCGAAGCTCCGATGCTACCAAGCTTACAATTGCTACGGCTGAGGCGAGTCCGGCGCTCACAGAAAAGCTCGGTCACCCTCTGAAGATGGGAACGTTAATATCTGGCTACGTCAGTGCCAGTTCGGGGAAAGCTCTGATTATCGTCCCTGTTTCCGGCCCGCACGGCAGCGGCGTCCTATACGCGGAGGTGCGTAGACAGAGCGGTGCTTGGCAACTGAAGTCGCTCATATTCCGCGGAGGGGGGACCGCAGCCAATCTCAACTTGTTGCCGGCTCAAATCCAGAATTCTGTGCATTGAACCGTGGGGAGATGAGCTGTCAATATCGAGGCGGGTGGCGCAGGTCTCGGGATGCCAGCTCCGCCACAAACCGAGGGTGCCCCAGGTCTCGGGTCTTGAGACCTCGGAGACCACAAATGCCAGCCGGTAGATTCGGTGACGGGCGGCTGGCTGGTCGGTCGAGAACCCGATGACAACAGGCAACACTACGCTGGGCTGGGAGCACTCCAACGTGTGGGTGGGGGGCAAGCTGCTGGCCAATTACGACGACTACGGCCCGGCGCTGCACTTTGTCTTTGAGGACCCGCTGGGCACCAAGCGGGTGCTGGCCAACATCGCCGGCGCCCTTTACGGCGATTCTGTGCGGCACCAAGTCTTCGTGCCGTTGGGAATCGCCGGCATGCAACTGGCGAAAAAAAGCGGCGTCAGGCGAGGCGCATTGTTGCGGGCAGGGTCGCGACGATCCTCACTCCGTTTCGGTTGAGTTGCATGACGCCAATGGCGGATGGATCGCGACTCGGGGCGATCTGGTCCGCTTCGCGCTCCGAGTTTTTTCCGCGCAGGACAAGGCTGGCGCGCCGGCATTGCTCAAAGCGAAGACACTGCGGCGGATGACCCAAGGCTCTCAGGCGAATTCCGGTAATGCGTGCGGATGGAGCGTTTCCAAAGAGGGAGACTGTACGCACTCCGCGGGCTCGACGGCAGCGCCAGTTTTCTGGCGCACCGGCGCGACCGGCTGGCTTGGGCTGTAGTGGTCGACACGCGGCGGCCGCACTCGGAAAGAGAGGAGGTCCTGCATCGGCTCTCATGGCAAATCGCAGTCGCGATGTCGCGGAGCCAACGCTGAACCAGTCGTATCATTTCGCCGCCCCGTTCGCTCGCATCCATCTATAGCGT
>JASHTH010000476.1 GCA_030040655.1 Acidobacteriaceae bacterium
GGGCATCCTGTGGAAGGCCAATCGGGATGGGAGCAACCCGGTACAACTGACCGATTCTCCTATGCAAGCGTTCTTGCCGCGGTGGTCGCCCGACGGGTCGCAGATTGCGTTCTCAGGGGGATCTCCGGGGGATAGGGTTGGTTGGGGGATATTCGTAGTTTCTTCCGAGAGAGGCGGCCCGGAGAGGATTCTCCCTGCCTACAAAGAGTCGCAGACCTTCCCTCAGTGGTCGCCCGACGGACGCAGGATGGTCTTCAACTCACCGACTCCGGCGGAGAGCGATAAGGTCACCATCTACATTCTCGACCTCGAAAGCCACCAAGTCACCGCGGTTCCCGGGTCGGTTGGCCTGATGGGGCCTCGCTGGTCGCCGGACGGCCGATATCTTGTCGCCGGAACCATAGATGAACTCAATCTCGAGATATTCGACTTCAACACACAGCGATGGTCAATTCTTCCGCAGAAGGGGATTGTGGCATCTCCTGAGTGGTCCAGAGATAGCAAGTTCGTTTACTTCCGGCGCCCGCTTGGCGATCGGGGCGTGTTTCGAATCAATGTCAAGGGAGGGGAGGCGGAGCGCATCGTCGATTTGAAGGAATGGCGTGATGCCGGGTGGTATGGGAGGTGGATGGCGCTCGATCCTACCGACGCTCCCCTGTTGCTCCGCGACATTGGCAGCGATGATACTTACGCCCTCACGCTGGACGAGAAATGAGCGCCCTGTAAATCCCGCGATTTGCAACCGGACTGTTGGCTTATCACCGCCAATGCTGACCCAAGGTGATCTTTATCACGATCACTCGGACGTCTGTGGCAAACAACTCCACTATTGGGCCAACTCGCGTTCATGGGCAAAGCCGGCCAGTCTCACATTCTGTGCGGCCTTCCATCTGTCGGGTAGCCAGTCCGGCAAGTCGCTCATCCGCAGCGACGGCAAGTTGACCAGCAGTTGGGTGAGATAGAGCTGCGGGTCTATGTCGTGGCGGCGGCAGCTTGAGGTGAGGCTGGCCAGGATGGCAGCGGTGCGGCCGCCGCGCGCATTGCCCACAAACAGGCTGTTTTTTCGATTCAGAACAATACGCTTCATTTCCCTTTCGGAGACATTGTTGTCGATGGCAACAGCGCCGTCGGCGACGAACACGTTGAGTTCCTCCCAGTGGCCCAAAGCGTATTTGATCGCCTCGGCCATGGGATGTTTGGGCAGCAACTGCTCCTTCCAGTCGAAAAGCTTCTCGCGCAGTTCGGCCAGCACTGGCGCCGACTGCTCCTGGCGCAACCGCAGACGATCTTCGACCGAGGCGTTGCAGCCTTGCTTTTCGACGGCATACAGCGCACGCACGAGCGCGATGGCTTCCTGTGCAATCTCGGGAGCCGCCTTTTCCGCCTCGATGATCTTACGGCGAAGATGTGCCCAGCACCCAGCGCGCACGATAGCGTTGCCGGCCACCACGCCGTCGTAACCGCCATAGGCGTCGGCCAGAAGCACCTGGCCGTAATCCTTAAGGAAATACTTTGGTCCGTCGCGCCCGCGGCTGAGCGTGAAGTCGAACACGTTGTAAGGATGTGCCGCGTCGCCCACGTAGACCCACATGCGCGCCTTGGCGCAATGACCAGTTCTGAGCATGGGCATGATGGTGTCGTCAGTGGCCACTACGTGCGAAGCGCGGACCTCGTTGCCCATCAACTTGTAGAGCGGTTCGGCCAGATCGCCTACATCGCCGCACCAGACCGACTGCGTGGCACGCGAAATCTCGAACCCTTGCCGCGCAAAGATATCTTCCAAACGGTAGCAAGGCAAATAGTCGTTGAATTTGCTGGTGACGATATAACTCAGCAGACCCGGGCCGGCGAGGCCCTTGTCAATCGCCGTCTCGGGCTTGGCCGCGGTCTCGATGCGCGGGTTGTCGCCGTTGGCCCCGCAAGCCGGACAGGCGTACTTCTTGCGCACGTGCTGGATGCGCTCGAAGTGGCCGGGGAAATACTCAATCTGCCAACTCTGCTCTTGCCCGATCTCCTTGCGTTCGATCCCGCAACATGGACACAGGCGTTGCTCTGCGCTCAACTCATGCACACGCATGGTGACGGGAAGGTTCTCGAAGTCCGCGATCCGACGACGCCCTTTGCGCCGCTTTACCCGCCGCAGTTCTTCTTCGGGTTCGGCAAGGGATGGAACATCAGCGGGGTTGATCGGCTTGCGGTCCATCGCTTCGGCGAAGCCGAGAAGCAACTGTGCAAGGTCGCCCTCGGTCTGGAGGCGATCCACGCGCGGGCCGTAGTACCATTTCTTCAAGCGGCCGAGTTCCACCCGCAGACGCAGATTCTCCAAGTACAGATCGTCGGCGCGCTGCTGTTGCTCTACGGCTCGCAGTCTCTCCCAATCGCGCTCGGCGAGCAGCGCAAGCACCACTGCTTTCAACGCGTCGCTATCGTCGGGTAGAACCACTAAGGCGTCTGTGGGAGGCACACAGTATAGACGGATCAGTGGCAGCAGGGAGTTACTTACAGCGCGATCTTTTCCTCATTATCTTGCCTGGTTCGCGTCGGACGCTCATAGCGCGGCACGCGCTTCAGCTTCGTCATGTCGATCCCGTCCAGGATCATCGCCAATTCACTGGCCCGCAGCTCTACGGAGCGCGCTCCATCCTTAGCCCGCGGCAGTTTGAAAACTCCAGTCTCAAGCCGCTTATACCAAAGCACGAACCCGTCGCGGTCCCATAGCAGGATCTTCAATCGGTCGCCTCGGCGCGATCGAAAGATAAAAAGGCTATCGCTCACTGGGTCTTGGCCGATCACCACGCGTACCCGCTCTGCCAAACGATCAAAGCCACAGCGCATGTCGGTTACCTCAACCGCCAGCCAGATCCGCGGCCCCTGCGTGCGATCCAGCGCGCGCAAACTCGGCAAGCCGATCATACTTCCGCTTCCAACACGGAAAGCAATGCGCGCAGATGACCCGCATCGAAGCCTGGCTCTACCACCACGCTGCGGGCTCGCGCCAGCCGCACCTCAATCGTCCTGCCAGTCGCCGCGGGTGCCTGTTTCCCTACAGCGGCAACTTCCACCGCAACGAACTTCGCCGCTTCCGCTTCGCGAACACGCTTCTTCCAGTCGTAAAACTGCCAACCGCGAAGACTGCGATCACGACAGAACGCCGCAACAGTCTGTCCGCTCGCAATCTGTTCGGAAACCAACCTTCGCCACTTCGACCACTCTTCCGTTCGCCCGCGCTTCATCTCTCTACACTGCAACACGACGAGGCGATCTGCAAGATGGGGTCTACATAGCGTTCACAGGATGAAGGTCGTCGCCAACGTACAGGGTTTAGCGATCTGTTGACCCCAACCGCCAACCGGAACTCCACTGCGCGTCCACCACTTCTCTCTTCCAGAAGCCCCAATGTTCGAAGTATAGATTTCTCCCACGATACTTACGCCGCGTGCATCGGAATAACACTGCCGAAGGGCGCCTGGCGGCCTCCTGTCGAAGCCCAGAGGACAGGATAATTGGGGGC
>JASHTH010000477.1 GCA_030040655.1 Acidobacteriaceae bacterium
ATCGCCGCCATTGAAGCCAACTTTACGCGCTACACCGTGGTCTCGGGCATTCCCGACGTGCGCAAGGCCATCGTCGAGCGGCACGCCTGCGACTTCGGCTCCGACTACGGCATCGATGAGGCCATCTTCACCACCGGCGGCAAGCAGGCGCTCTTCAACGCCATCCAGGTGCTGGTCGACCACGGAGACGAAGTGGTGCTGCCGGTCCCCTACTGGGTCAGCTTCAAGGACATCATCCAGTACGCCGGCGGCAAACCGGTCTTCCTCGAAACCAGCGAGGCCGAAAACTTCCGCATCACTGCCGACGCCATCGAGAAGGCCGTAACGCCGCTGACCAAAGCCATCATTCTCAATTCGCCCTCCAATCCGGCCGGCTCGGTGGTCTCGGCCGGGGATCTGGAGCGCATCGTCCAGTTCGCGCACCGCCAGGGCATCTACCTGCTGCTGGACGAGTGCTACGTCTACCTGAACTACTCGGGCAAGCCGGTATCCGCCGGCGCGTTCCAGTGGGCCAAGGAGCACATGGTGATCCTCGGCTCGCTTTCGAAAACCTATTCGATGACCGGCTGGCGCGCCGGATATGCGCTCGGGCCCAAGCCGGTCATCGCCAATCTGAGTAAGCTGCAATCGCAATCCACGTCGAACGCGGCCAGCATCGTACAAAAGGCCGCCATCGCCGCGCTGACCGGCTCCCAGGAGTGCGTATGCGAGTTTCGCGCCGAGTTCATTGAGCTGCGCGACTACATGCTGGCGCGGCTGGCCGAGATCCCTGGCCTCACCTGCACCAAGCCGGAGGGCGCCTTCTATGTCTACCCCAACATTTCGGCCTTCCTCAACGGAAAGGCAGGAAAGGAAGGCATCCGCACCGCGACCGAACTGGCGACGCGCCTGCTGCACGAAGGCCGCGTGGTCACCGTTCCCGGCGAGGCCTTCGGCACCGGCGAGCACACTCGCATGTCGTATCCGGTGACCAAGCAGAGCATCGACGAGGGGGTGCGTCGCATGCGCGAGTTTCTCACCCGGTTGCTCTAAGCATCCAACCGGAGATAGCGGGCAGCCCGGTTCGCCGGGAGCGGCTCGCCGTCGAACCCTTTACCCCGAAAAAGTATCGTCCGTCACTGGGCAAACATGCTGTTTCTCGGGTAGGATGTCTCTTCGATGTCGAAGTCGATCGATTTTCGCCCTGTGATCCTGGCCGGCGGAAGCGGCACGCGTTTCTGGCCCAGGTCGCGCCGCGCCCACGCCAAGCAGGTTCTGGCGCTCGACGGCGAGCGCTCCATGATCCAGCAGACCGTCGAGCGGCTCAAGCCCTTGGCTTCGCTGGACAAGACCTGGGTGATCACGAACGAGCATCTGGCCCACGAGATCGCCGACCAGCTCAAAACGGTGCCCCGCGCGCAGATTATCCAAGAGCCGGTGGCGCGCAACACGGCGCCGGCTTGCGGACTGGCGGCCTTTCTCATCGAAAAACAGAACCCCGACGCCGTCCTGGGCATCTTCCCTTCGGACCACGTCATCGCCGACGAGCCCAAGTTCCTCAAGGCCATTCAAAGGGGCATCCAGGTGGCTGTGTCGGGCGAGAACATCGTGGTGCTGGGCATTGAGCCTACGCGCGCCGAGACGGGCTACGGTTACATCGAAACCGGCGACCTGACGCGCGACGATGCAGCCCTTCACGTCCGGCGGTTTATCGAGAAGCCCAACCAGAACCGCGCCGAGGATTTTGTCGCGGCCGGTAACTACTACTGGAACTCCGGCATGTTCGTGTGGTCGGCGCGCACGCTGGCCAACGCCGTGCGCGAGCACCTGCCGGAAACGGCCCCGCTGCTTGAGTCGATCGCCGCGGCCTTCGGAACGCCCAAGTTCGAGCAGGTCTTCCACGAGCTCTATCCCAAGTGCGAGAACATCTCGGTCGACTACGCCGTGCTGGAGCCGCGCTCGGCCAAGGGCGAGCACCTCTCGCATCTCTACTGCCTGCCGGCCGAGTTCACGTGGAACGATCTCGGCTCGTGGGCCTCGCTCTACGAGTACCAGCTCGACACGCGGCTGCGCGGCGACCCCGAAGGCAACGTGGCCGAAAGCGAAGGCCACATGACCATCGAGGCGGGCAACAACTACGTCTACAGTCCCAAGAAGTTCGTGGCGCTGGTGGGCGTCGAGAACCTGGTCATCGTGGACACCGAGGACGCTCTGCTGATCGCGCACCGCGAGCACTCGCAGGACGTCGGCAAGATCGTAAAAGAGCTCTCGGTCACGGGGCGGAACGAGCTGATTTAGCTGCGTGCTTGCTAGCGCGTCCAAGAACACTGAAGCCGACCCTGAGGCCGGCTTCGCTTCCTATCCTCCAAGGGATAGGGGTGGTAACTCAATTGAATTTTTGCGCAATTTGCGTCAAATGTCAACTGTTAAGAAAAGTTCGATGAGCAGTTCCGGATAAGAGGAATGGCGATAGTCAACGTCCATATGGACGGCTTTAACCTCTACTACGGTGCTTTGAAGCGAACCCCTTACAAATGGCTCGATGTCAGCAAGCTCGCGCATTCTCTTCTTCCCGGCGATACGATTCACGAACTTCATTACTTCACTACCCGAGCCAGCTCCCGTCCTTACAATCCGACTGCGGCGCATGACCAGAGCCTGTACATAAGGGCGCTCAGAACGATTCCAAACCTCCGGATCGTTTATGGGCATTTCCTGACGCATTCTGTTCCAATGTACTTAACCGGTGTGACGCCTCCTCAAAAGGTGTGGGTCGACAAGACTGAGGAAAAAGGCTCCGACGTGAATCTCGCATCTCACCTGTTGAGAGATGCCTATCTGAAACGCTTTGAAGTCGCGGTCCTCGTTACGAATGATTCGGATTTGGCGGAACCGGTCCGAATCGTATCTCAGGAGCTCAAACTTCCCATCGGCATCCTCAATCCACATCAGTTTCACAGCCGAGAGCTCCGCCAATACGCCACGTTTGTGAGGCGCATACGCCAGGGAGATTTGATTTCCAGCCAATTTCCTCGCGTTCTCACGGACCGTAAAGGCAGTTTCGCGAAACCCTCCGGCTGGTGATGAATCCGGATCATGCGGATCTGTTCCAATCATCCTTAGTCGATGGAGAACAACTCGTCAATGCCTCACCCCATCATCAAGTTCGGCACCGACGGCTGGCGCGGCGTCATTGCCGACGACTTTACCTTCGCCAATGTGCGCACCGCAGCCGAGGCCATCGCCGCGTATGTGCACGCCAAGGAAGATCCGGCCAAAGGGCTGTGCATCGGCTACGACACGCGCTTCGGCTCGAAGGCGTTTGCGCGCGCCTGCGCCGAAGTCGTGGCGGCGACCGGCATCCCCGTGATGCTGGCCAACGACGTTACGCCCACGCCGGCGCTGAGCTTTGGCGTTCGCGAGCGCGGCGCCGCGGGCGGCATCGTGATCACCTCGTCGCACAATCCGCCGCAATGGAACGGCGTGAAGTACAAGGCGTGGTATGGCGGCTCGGGCAAGCCGTCCATCATGGCGGAAATCGAATCACACCTCGGCAAGCCTGCGCCGCGCGCCGCACAGCCCGCGCCGATTGAGGAAGTCGACTTTTTGCCGAGCTACCTCAAGGCCATCGAAAGCTTTGCCGATCTCGACCGGATTGCGAAATCGGGGATGAAATTCGGCATCGACTCGATGTACGGCGCGGGCCGGACGATCCTCTCGGACATCTTCAAGCGGCTCGGCGTGGCCCATGTGCAGATTCGCGGCAACGTCGATCCGCTCTTTCCCGGCATCAATCCCGAGCCGATCGAGCCGCACATTCGCGCGCTGGGCGTAGCGGTGGTGGCCAACGGTTGCCACGCGGGACTGTGCACCGACGGCGACGCCGACCGCATTGGCGCAACCGACGAGCACGGCAATTTCGTCGATCCGCACAAGATTTATTCGGTATTGCTGGACTGGGCGTTGCGGCGCAAAGGCTGGCCGGGGGCGGTCACGCGCGCCTTCAACACCACCAAGATGCTCGACCGCATCTGCGCCAAGCATGGGCGCGTCTTGCTCGAGCACGGCATCGGCTTCAAATTCGTCTGCGATTACATGCTGGAGCGCGAAATCCTGATGGGCGGCGAAGAGTCGGGCGGCATCGGCTTCCAGCGCCACCTGCCCGAGCGCGACGGGCTGCTCAACGCGCTGCTTCTGGCCAACGTGATGGCCGAAGAAGGCAAAACCCTCGGCCGGCTCGTCGCCGATCTGCAGGTCGAGTACGGCGAGCACCAGTACGGCCGCGTCGATCTGCATATTCCCGACGAGATGAAAAATGGCGCCATCACGCGGGCGGAGGCTCTCCAGCCGGGCGATCGCGCTTTTGCCGGTATGCCGATCCTGCGCGTGGAGACGCTCGACGGCGTGAAGTTCTATCTCGACAACCCTGAAGCCGCGACCATGCCCAATGCCGCCGAAAGCTGGCTGTTGCTGCGCGCCAGCGGCACCGAGCCGCTGCTGAGGATTTACTCGGAGTCGTGCTCGAAGGAGTCGGTGACTAGGCTGCTGGAAGCCGGACGCAGTTTTGCGCTGGCGCAGTAAGTCGCAGGCACGGAGGCTCGATGTTCGTCCACATCTTCGGCTTTCGCTGGAAGCCGCAGGCTACCGAAGCCGACAAGGCTCGGGCTGCGGAGGAGATCCTGGCCTTTCGCGGCGTCATTCCCGGCCTGATCGAGGCGCATGTCGGCGAGAACCTCTCGCCGCGCGGGCAAGGCTATGCCTTCGCTGGAATGATGAAGTTCACCGACAAGGCGGCCTGCGACGCCTATTCCACCCATCCGGCGCATCTCGCGCTGCTCGACTGGCTGTTGCCGCTCATCGATCCCGTGGAGCTGGATTTTGAGGCGTAGCTTCTGTGGTCATCATCCCTTTCGCGCGAACATCCGCGCGTCGAAGACGAACGGCTGGGGAGAATCGATCTTCAGATCTCTGTTGCGGGGATGCATCGGATTCACCAGCACATTCCATTCCGAGCGGATGGGCACGGAAGGAACCTTCAGCGCCAGGGAAGATGCGTTGCGGACCCACTCGTCGCCCAGATCGCGGGTCGCCTGCAGTTCATCTTCCGTCCACCACTGTGAAGGAAGATCCGCGGGATCGACGATGCGACTGGGTTCGCCTTCAGGCAGCGTCGCGGAGATAGAGATGAGATCAGCGGGCGCCAAGTTCGGCTCGAGATGGACGAGATACTCAATGGCGGCCAACGCCAGGGATGTCGACGTATAGACCATCGGCACGCCGCGTGAGTTCCAGCGGCCGCCAAAGCGG
>JASHTH010000478.1 GCA_030040655.1 Acidobacteriaceae bacterium
CTTGCCACAGCCAGCACGTCCGCGAGCCGATCGATCAGTGTCAAAGAGAATGCGATCATGGTGAGGAACAGCCCCCATCGGTCAGCTTCGAGCCGTACGGCCGCGCCCCAACGAGGCCTGCCCGCCGCGCTTTCCTGGGGCGGCCCCAAGGCAGGCCGCCGGCAGGCAAAGTCCGGGAAGGGAAGGCGACCGGATGCTTCCACCGCCTCCCGTGCTTCGGCCGAATCAAGCCGAAGCAGCCGGAAGGCTTCGGCCAAAACGAGAAAGACCGCTCCCGCAAGAGGAAGCAGCGATGCAAGGCCGACCGCGTAGAGAAGCTCGCCGATACGATGCTCCGCCGAGTGGCGCCGAGAGGATGCGCGGCTGTGAGTGCAGAGGACGGCTCCCAGGCCAATAAGGAGGGCCGCAAGGAAGAAGCACGCGTGCTCGATCGGTCTACGAGAAGGAAGGTCGCGAATGAAGCGCCAGACCACGTCATCGCGATCCAAGAAGTAACTGCATACGGCTGCGCCAACGAGGAGCAATCTCGTCAGCGTTGGAAAGCGGAGTTCGAAGCTCGTAGCTCTCATGTTGCGGTCCCATTCGGCGGGTCGAGACAAGACCAGCATCTCACCTCGGCTCGATGATTGCCAGGTCGGTTATTGCATCCGAGCCTTGAGGAGAGAGATGGATGCGAACGACTTGGATTGCGGCTCTGGTTCTGGTGGGTGGGCTGGCGCCGGGTGGGGGATGCCGGAAGAACGCTGCCGACAAGAAAGCTTTCGAAAAGACGCTGGACGACTATCTGGCCGGCCGGAAGCGCTGTGCTTGGCCCGCGCCGGTCAAGCTCCCCGCCCAGATCGACACCTCGGACAGCGAACAGACCAAAGGCTTCGACTCGCTCGCCGATGCCGGTTTGTTGGCGCGCACGCCCGAGCAGAAGCAGCGCTTCCTGATCGGATCAAAGGAAGTGAGCGACTACGACCTTTCGAGCAAAGGGCGAACGATCTGGACGGTCGACGCCTCGCAGCCGGGATACGGCAACTTCTGCTACGGCCATTCGGTTGTCACCTCCATCGATAGCTACACGCAGGCCGCAAAGACCGACGCGACCGAGTTCAGCGTGACCTGCCACTACGCCGTGACCCAACTGGCCGACTGGGCCAACACCGCCGAGATGAGGACCGCTTTCCCCAAGATTGCCACCGATATCAGCGGCGAGCAGACGGCGACGGCGACGCTGACTCGGAACGCGGATGGCTGGTCGGTGACGGATTGGAAGGCGGCGACGACGGAGATCCCGGGTCAATAGGACACAGTCAATCTTTCGGTCGATATTTCAGCCGTGCCGCGCCTCGTATACTCTCTTCCATGCTTGAGATGTCGCGTGCGGCCCTTGTCTCGGGAATGGCGGCCGTCGGGTTTGCCGCCTTTCTGCTGGCGCAAGCCGGGAGCCCGGGTGCAATCCCTCCCAGCCAGCGAACCCCCGAAGAAGGCGCGCAGCTGGCCGCGCACGGCGGCCAGGAGACGGGCTCGCCGCACCCGCTGCAGCTCGACGCGCAACACCGGCCCATCACCGAAGGCGGGTTCGTCAAGAGCGGCCCGGTGATCTTCGAGGACGATTCGGAAAGAGCAGGGCTGACCCATTGGAGCCACAAGATGGGCGGTCCGAAGAAGGAGTACATCGTCGAGACCAAGGGCTCCGGCGTGGGGCTGATCGACTACGACAACGACGGCTGGCTTGACATTTACGTCGTCAACGGCTCGACCTTCGACGCAATGGACGGCAAAGAGACGCCGCCGCACGCCGCGCTCTTCCACAACAACCACGACGGGACCTTCACCGATGTTGCAGCCAAAGCCGGGGTAACGAACGACCGCTGGGGTTTCGGCGTGGCCATCGCCGACTATGACAACGACGGCTGGCCGGATATATTCGTCTCCAACTGGGGCAAGAACCGGCTCTACCACAACAATCACGACGGCACGTTTACCGACGTAGCCGACAAAGCCGGCGTGGCGCTCGACGATCCTGCCGCATGGCACAGCGGCGCCACGTGGGGCGACTACGACGGCGATGGCCGGCTCGATCTGTTTGTCGCGGGCTACCTCCATTACGACCGCAGGAATCTGCCCACCCCGGCCGAAAACGGCGGCACCAATGCGTTCTGCACCTTTCGCGGCGAGCTGGTGAGTTGCGGCCCGCGTGGCCTGAAAGGCGAGCCCGATCATCTCTTCCACAACAACGGCGACGGCACGTTTACCGACGTGAGCGAGAAGGCCGGCGTGGCCGACAAACCCGGCTACTACGGCTTGGGCGCGGTCTTTGTCGACATCAACAACGACGGCAAACCCGACCTGCTGGTGGGCAACGACTCGACGCCGAACTATCTCTACGTGAACAAAGGCGACGGCACGTTTGACGACGTGAGCTACGAGTCTGGCTACGCGCTGAACGAGGCTGGGCGCGAGACCGCGTCGATGGGCATCGCCGTGGGCGACTGGCAGAATACAGGACTGCTCGATATTTTCAACACAACCTTCTCCGACGACTACAAGCCGCTCTATCACAACGAGGGCGACGCCAACTTTACCGATATCAGCTACAAGATCGGCCTGGGCGAGATCACGGTGCCATTCCTGAGCTGGGGCGATGCGTTTCTCGACTTCGATAACGACGGCTGGAAAGACCTGCTGATGTCCGACGGCCATGTCTACCCCGAGGCCGACAGGTACAACTGGGGCACCTCGTGGAAAGAGCGTCCCATGCTCTTCCGCAACATCGACGGCAAGCGGTTTGAGGCGGTACCTGCGGTCGAAGGCACGGGCCTGGCCGACGTGATCGCCGGGCGCGGCATGGCGGTGGGCGACCTGTTCAACGACGGCAAGATCGACGCGGTCATCAACGTCATGGACGGCCACCCGGTGCTGCTGCGCAACGTAAGCCCCGACCACAACCACTGGCTGGAGCTGAAGCTGGTGGGCGAGCCCAAAACGGCAACGAGCCCGGGGAGCCCGCGCGACGCGACCGGCGCGACCGTGTACCTGACGGCGAACGGGATGAAGCAGCGCGAGGATGTGTTGAGCGGCGGCAGCTACCTGTCGAGCAACGATCCGCGGCCACACTTCGGACTGGGACAGGC
>JASHTH010000479.1 GCA_030040655.1 Acidobacteriaceae bacterium
TACTGTGCGCGCCGTGCTGCTGGGCGCGGTCTTCGGCATCATCTTTGGCGGCGTCACGGTTTACGTCGGTCTCAAGGCCGGACTCACCGTGGCCGCCTCCATCCCCATCGCGGTGATTTCGATCAGCTTGCTGCGCGCCAACGGCCGGCCGTCTGTGCTCGAGACCATCATTGTGCAGACCTGCGGCAACGCCGGCCAGTCGATTGCCGCCGGCGTCATCTTCACCCTGCCGGCGCTCATCTTTCTCGGCTTCGATCTCGAATACTATCGCATCTTCATGCTGGCGCTGATCGGCGGCTACCTGGGCGTGCTGTTCATGGTGCCGCTGCGCCGTCCTCTCATCGTGGAAGAGCACGGCGTGCTGCAGTACCCCGAAGGCACGGCGTGCGCCGACGTGATCAAAGCCGGCGCGAGCGGCGGCTCAACCGCCAGCCGCGTCTTTTTCGGGCTGGGCCTGGGCGCGCTTTACGCAGCTTTCCAAAACGAGAACCTATTCGGCGCCTGGCCGGGCACGCCGGAGTACCGGCCCGACTTTGGGCCGCAGCACGTGATGAAAGGCTCGTCGATCAAGGCCGACGCCACGGCGGAGTATCTCGGCGTGGGCTACATCATCGGGCCCAAGACGGCGGGCATCATCTTTGCCGGCGGCGTTTTCTCGTGGCTGGTGCTCATGCCGCTGCTCTATTTCTTCGGCAAGGAACTGCCCAATCCGATCTATCCGGGCACGGTTCCCATCGCGCAGATGGGGCCGAGCGATTTGTGGTCAACCTACATCCGTCCCATGGGCGCCGGAGCGGTGGCTGCCGCCGGACTCATCACGCTCTTCAAAACCCTGCCCACCATCGTCGGCGCGCTCAAATCGGGATTCAAGCACATGCGCGGCAGCCAGGCAGCCGAGGCCAAGCCCATCCGCACCGAAGACGATCTCTCCATGGGCGTGGCCATTGTGGGCTCGGCGCTACTCATCGTCCTCATGTTCTTCTTTCTCTACTTCAAGCCCGTGCCCGGAGCGCAGGTTGGCCTCCTGGCCAATATCGGAGCGGCGGTGCTGGTGGTGCTTTTCGGATTCCTCTTTGTCACCGTCAGCTCGCGCATCGTCGGGCTCATCGGCAGCTCCGCCAATCCGATTTCGGGCATGACCATCGCCACGCTGATGGCGACGTCGGCGATCTTCCTCGTCAGCGGCTGGACGGCGTCGGCCTTCGGCGCGCTGGCCATCACCATCGGCGGCGTGGTCTGCATTGCCTCGGCCGAGGCCGGCGATACCTCGCAGGATTTGAAGACCGGCTTTTTGGTGGGAGCGACGCCGCGCAAGCAGCGATTTGCCTTCTTTATCGGGATCACCGTTTCCACCATCGCCATCGGCGTCACGTTGAATCTGATGAATCAGGGACTGCAGGAGTTCCGCGCCGCTCCGCGGGCGTGGGATCTCAACGCGTCGCATCCTGGCGTGGCCATCCAGGAAAATCCGAGAGGGCTGGTCGACCAGTTCCCTGTAAAAGGGCCGAACAATACTTCGACCATGCATCACAAAAACGAATACGTGGTGTTGAATGCCCTGGGCTCGTCGGAGCTGGCCGACGGAAAGTATCTCTATTCGCCGACAACGCACCGGATTGAAGTGCAGTGGATTCCCGGCATTGGCAGCGAGAAGGCCGCGGCGCCGCAAGCCCGGCTCATGGCCACGGTCATCAATGGAATCCTCAGCCGCAAGCTGCCCTGGGGACTGGTGATGCTGGGCGTCTTCCTCGTCATCGGCGTGGAACTACTCGGCATTCGCTCGCTTTCGTTCGCGGTCGGCGCGTACCTCTCGATTGGGACGACGCTGGCTATCTTTACCGGCGGCGTGGTGCGCCACCTGGTCGACTCGGCGGTGAAGAAAGCCGGCGGCGCCGACGCGGGCGACGTTTCGCCGGGTTCGCTCTTCGCCTCGGGACTGATCGCGGCCGGCGGCATCATGGGACTTCTCGGTGTGGCCTTGAAGTTCTACGAGACGACGTGGGACAAAGGGAACCCCATCGGCCTGCCGCACTCGTTTCTCTATCACGACTGGGTTTCGGTGCTGGCTTTTCTGGCGTTGGCGTACTCGCTGTATTACTTTGCCAGGAAGCCGATGAAGAAGTAGCTATTCGTCGACATTGAAAAGGCTTGGGCAACGAGCTATCTCATTTGCATGGAGCGGATGCCGATAAGTAGATGCTGGACGTAGTTATAAGGCGACCACAACCGCACGAGCACGACTCTGTTCGCGCGTTGGTGCAAAACGTGGTGGATCAGACTTACGGTGGTCTTTGGGCATCTTCGCCGCTTCCGGTTGATGCGGAATGGCATTCTTCTTGGATCGCTGTACAGGATGCGAAAATCATCGGCGTGGTTAAGACGAGCGGGGAATGGCTCGATGATTTATGGGTGCTGCGTGAATGCCGTGGCCATGGAGTGGGCCAACGCCTGCTCGCGCAAGCAGAGGCCGAGATGATCGCCCGCGGCCACGATACGTTGCGTCTTCGCGTAGTTCAGTCGAATTCAGCAGCGATTGGGTTTTACCGCCGCCACGATTGGCGGATAGACCGAGCATTCCCCCACGAGAAATTCCCGATAACGATGCTGGAGATGTTCAAAGCTGTCCGCTATAGCAATTCCTGAGTCACTGTATTCCGAAGCCGCTATACTTGAGTCGACGCGACCCCAAGGAGCGGCGACCTTGCACTAAACCCAAAAGGCCACAGCAACTCAGGAATTGCCGTAAGTCGCAAATTGGAAAACAGCCTGAGCTTAGGCGGCAGGATCAGGGATGGGGTTCGAGCGCACACACAACTCGCCTACTCCAGCTTCGCCGAGTCCGTCCGCTGCTCCATCATCTTCTGAAAGGTCTGCTTATCGACAGGTAAGCATGCAGCCACGTCGCCGCCATCGACCGCCTGAAGGGTAACTTCGTATCCGCGAAATTCTATCTTTCCTGTAAAGGGGTCTTCGCGTTCGGAAAACTGGACCACCCTCTCAAAGCGTCCATAGATGGCATCATCCTGGAACGAGAGCGACTTCGCATCCCATCCTTTCCCGGTGGAGAAGTAAATCTCATAAGTTCCCGGCGCGATGCTCTTTTCGACGAACTCCTTGTGCGACTGAACGTAAAAGCTGCGCACCACGCGTTTGGCCTGCGGCTCGACCAGGTTCACGATCGCGTCGTACGCGGTGCCGTTCTTGATCGTCAGTTCGCCGTGCCCGTCTAAGCGCAGACGGGCTTTGATCTCGGTTCCGTTGCCCAGGCTCGCGGCAGCTGCCTTCGGCGCATCGGAAGGCGGAGGCTGCTGAGAGAAAGGCACTGATGGGATCGATTCGATCCGAAGCGCCGCCTCCACTCCGCTCCAACGGTGGCTCGCGCTCCAGAACAGGAGGATGGTTATCGTGAGCGTGACAGGCGCAAGGAGCGAATCGGGGAGAAGCGCGAGGGAGCAGCATCGCGAGCGGGGCCTGCTGGTTAACGGGAAGAGAAGCGAAGACTTGGTCAGACCTTTAGCTTTATAGGTGCCGCACGGTACAACCGGGAAGTAACTACCTTCAGTAATTAAATTCATGGTTACCACCCAATCAAGTTAGATGGTTACGTGCGGGGGATGTTTGTCGATTAGTTAAACAGATTTTTCATGGAACGTCTACGGATTTTTCTCGAATTGTGTTTGCGTTCGAAGCCTTGCGCCCGTCCGCCCGTCTTTTTGCGCAGTTTGGCTATCGAAGCACCTCCCACAGACGCCATGCGCCATAGACACAGAGCACGGCGAGCGTCTCAATGCCGAGGGCGAATCCCGCGCCTTTGAGGCAACTTCCGTCTTCGACGAACGACTCGGGGAGGGGGTCGATTTCCAAGACCTTTTCCCAGGCCGGAGACCGCGGATTCGGATCGGCAAAGTGTTCCGGCAGTTCCGAGGGAGGGGACGGTACAAGTTCCGGGAGGGTGAGGGCTCGCTGAGACACGTCGTTCCTTTCGATCCCAGGTCCGCTTTTCCATCAGATTGCCTGACGGTCCCTGGATCTGGCGGCCGAAGACATATCGACGGGACGATTCTCACGGAACCAAGGCAGGTACGACAGTGATCCTAGTCACCTCGTTTGAAGACAAATGAGCGCGCAGGGTTGTACCGGGATTCGCAAATTTCTTCGGCCCGGACAGCCTAAGCGTTCGCGCGGCCGCCTATGATGCCTTCGGAGGCGTCATCGCGATGCATCTTACCGGCAATACGATTCTAGTCACCGGCGGCGGCAGCGGCATTGGCCGCGGGCTGGCCGAAGCTTGGCAGGCGCAGGGAAACCAGGTCATCATTGCGGGGCGCCGGAAACAGGCGCTGGACGAGACCGTGGCGGCCAGTCCCGGCATGAATTCGATGCAGCTCGATATTGAGGATCCGGCCGCGATCCGGTCATTTGCCGCGAAGATCGTCGCCGCCTATCCCAACCTAAATTTACTGGTAAACAACGCCGGAATCATGCGCGCCGAAAAGCTTCTCCATCCGCGGGAAGATCTGGCCGACGCGACAGCCATTGTAACCACCAATCTACTGGGACCGATTCGGCTGACTGCCGCGCTGCTACCGCATCTGGAGAAGCAGCCGCACGCGACGATCATCAACGTCTCTTCGGGTCTCGCCTTCGTGCCGCTCTCTCTTGCGCCCACCTATTGCGCCGTCAAGGCCGCCATCCATTCCTACACCGTCTCGCTGCGCTTTCAGCTCAAATCCACGCACATCGAAGTGCTCGAGCTCATTCCGCCCTACGTGGCGACGGACCTGATGGGCGGCCGCTCCGATCCGCGCGCCATGCCGCTCCCGGCATTCATCGCCGAGGTGATGGAGATTCTCAGCGTGCAGCCCACACCGGCCGAGATTTGTGTCGCAGCTGTAAAGCCGCTGCGCTACGCAGCGGAGAATGGCAGATTCGACGGCATCTTCGATGGAATGAACTCGGCCTTCGCCGACATTCATTGAGCATCATTCCGCGCAGCTTGGTCGCGCCTCGCCTTGACAGGCGCACTGACCGGCGTTAGAAGGGTTGTGGTTTTTCGCTTCGGCTTGTGCGGTGCTGCACATTGTGAGACGCCGCTCCAAACGCCTTCTGGCCCTCCGGACAAGAATCGACGGGGACGATCGGCTCCCCGGAAAAGGATCGATCGCATGAGACCATCTCTCTTTTCTCGCCGCGCGTTCCTGCAAACCACCGCGGGAGTTGCCGGAGCCTCGGTGCTTCCCGGCTCTGTCTTCCTTGAAAGCGAGCCATCGTTCGCGGCGGCCCAATCGTGGGCGCCGAGCAACCGCGTGCGCTTCGGCATGGTGGGCGTGGGCATGGAAGGCAGTAATGTGCTGGCGACCGCCGTCGGCCTTCCCGGCACCGAATGCGTGGGCGCGGCGGACCTCTATGACGGCCGGCACACGTTGGCTCGCGAAATTGCCGGCTCGTCCATCAAGACCACGCGCCGCTACCGGGAACTGCTCGACGATAAGTCGATCGACGCTATCCTGATCGCCGTCCCCGATCACTGGCACAAGCAGGTAGTGGTGGACGCGCTCGCCGCGGGCAAGGACGTCTATTGCGAAAAGCCGATGTCGCACACGCCGGCCGACGGGCTGGCGATGGTGGCCGCGGCGAAGAAGACCGACCGCATCGTGCAAATCGGAGCGCAGCGGACCAGTTCGGTTCTTTGCGCCAAAGTGAAGGAGCTGATCGCCGGCGGCGCCATCGGCGACGTGAACCTGATCGAGGCCACCATGGGGCGCAACGATCCCTGCGGCGCGTGGGAGTACACGCCGCCGCCCGGATTGTCGCTCGAGAATTTTGACTGGGATACATGGCAGGGAACGACGCCCAAGAAACCGTTCGATGAGAAAGCGCCCTACGCCTTTGCGCGTTG
>JASHTH010000006.1 GCA_030040655.1 Acidobacteriaceae bacterium
TCCACCTTCACTCCGCCCTCGTAGTCGATCTCTTCGAGCTTCTCCAGCCTTCCGCTCAGGACGTAGTCAATGTCGGCTCGGCCGTCGTATGGCTTAACCTGGGTGAAGTTCCCGCTGGCGCGCAGTCGATCAGCTGCGGCGTTGGTTATGAATTCCCGCGGATCCACCGCCCAACGCTGATAGTTGTAAAACCCGATTTGCTCAGGAGACGTCTTGTACACAATGGCGCCCTGATGCAAGTACTCGGGCGAGCGGAACTCCCGTACCGCGAGAGTCGCATGAAGGCTTCCGCGCGCCGGTGGATCGGGCGGCGGTGGAACATGCAGTGTGTAATAGCTTGGATACCTCACTGCCCCGCCGCAGCCACACAGACCGGTCAAAGCTGCCAGCGCAGAAGTTACTACGATCAATTTCGTTTTCATATCCACCTCACTTTTGCTTTGGGACTTCGCGCTCTTTGGGCTGCTTGATGCGAAGCAAGCTGAACGGGCGTTGTTTGAGAGAATCGGTCAGTTGATCGAGGTTGTCAGTAGCCGTGCGCAGGTTTTCCACGGTGTCGTCAATCTTGTCGTCATTTGCGCGAACCATCGCTTGCATGTCGCTCAGCAGTCCTCTGGCTTGCTGCAAGGTGGTCCTCAACTCGATCAGGTCGTTGCGCAGTGGTTCTCGCGCATCCGTGATCGTGCCGTTCGCGTTCTGAATGGTTGTGTCTGAGTGCTCCGCTAACGTGTTCAGCTGATCAGTAAGGCGATCGATCTTGGGCCGTTCTGTCGCTACGGTTTCGTTGACGTTGTCCAATAGGGCTTGAATCTTCTGTTGATTCGGCTTGCCAGTCAGGTTGTTCAGATTCGCAAGGAGGGTGCTCGCCTTGATATTTATATCCGCCAATTCTCCACGGGCCTGGGTGATTAACCCGTTTGTGTTGTCCGCCACCTCGACCATTTTCCCCGCAATTTCATCCAGGCTGGGAGTCTCTCGTGAGGGAATCGTCGATTCAGGGGCGAGACGCCTGGCGCCGTTGCTGCCAGTCGTGATCGACAGTACTGGCCCACTCATCACGCTCACCGCGCCTAATTTGGCCACAGACTTTTCATTCAGGGGTGTGTTCTTCTTTACATCGAATTGAACCTCGATCCTGGTTGGGTCGGTCTGCCAAGGTTGCACAGCCTTCACCTTCCCCACAGTAATGCCGCCGAATAGAACCGGCGCCCCGGGCTCGAGGCCACCTGCGTATTGCAAATATGTGCGATAGGGAACCGTATCCCCTCCTAACTGCAAATTAACGAGGTAAATGACGGTAAACGCCAGAATTGAGAAACATCCCACGACAAAAGCTCCAACCTTTGCCTCTGTGGTCATAGGAATGCCTCCTTTCTCTCAAGATATCTTTGGAAGTAAGCGGAAACGTTTGCCGGGTTGGCCAGTTCTTCTGGAACGCGGTCGAGAAACTGCCGAACCCGCGGTTCCCGGCTCGCCCTGATTTCATCTTTCGTTCCGACCAGGCTGAACGACCCCTGGTACAACATCGCGATGCGATCCGCGATGTGGAATGCGCTGGCCATTTTGTGAGTGACTACGATGACGGTCATTTGAAACGTCTGCTTCAGAAGCAGGATCAGCTCATCCAGTTCAGCGGCGACGATAGGATCGAGGCCGGCAGAGGGCTCATCCAGGACCAGAATCTCAGGATCGAGAGAGAGGGCGCGGGCAACGGCCCCGCGTTTTTTCATGCCCCCGGAGAGCGCCTGCGGATGCAGCTTTCCAAATTCGGCCAATCCGACGACTGCCAATTTCATCCATACCGTCAGGTCAATAATGGATGGCGCTAAGGCCGTGTGTTCGCGAAGAGGCAGGGCTACATTCTCCTCGACCGTCAGCGAATTGAACAAGGCCGCACTTTGAAAGGCCACGCCGATGGAGTGTCGGATCTTCTTGAGTTCGGACAATGAGCAAGTCGTGATATCAACGCCCTTGACGGTTACACTTCCGCGCTTCGGGCGCTCCAGTCCTACGATTTGCCGCAAAAGCGTACTCTTCCCCGAACCGCTACCGCCCAATAGAACCAAGGTTTCGCCGGCTTCAATGTCGAGATTGAGGTCATTCAAGATTCGGCGCCCCTCGTACTCAACAACCAGACCGCGTATAGAGATGATTGGCATCAGTGCCCCCCCGTGAAATAAAAGAAGGCTGTGAAGATGGAGTCCGCGAGGATAACGAAGAAAGTCGACTTCACCACTGCGCTGGTGGTGGAACGGCCAACGGAGTCAGGCCCTCCGCGAACACGAAACCCCTCCAGGCAGCTGACATGAACAATGATGGTGGCAAAGGCCAGGCACTTAATCATGCCGGTGATCACGTCGCGCAGAGCAATCGATTCCAGCACATACCGGAAATACAGGAATGGCGAAAGCCGTGCACTGAAGAACATGAATAATCCACCCGCGATAATCCCGAATGAACTACAAACGATACTCAGACACGGAACGCTGATCAACGCCGCCAGATACTTCGGCCCAAGTACAAATTCGATGGGCTCGAGCGCCATGACCCGCAGGGAATCAAGTTCCTCGGTTACCTTCATGGTGCCAATCTCAGCCGCAAAAGCCGAGCCCGACCTTCCACTGACCGCAGTCGCCGTGAGTAAGGGGCCGAGTTCGCGAGTGAACGCGATTGCAACCAGATCAATGACGTAATGCAGGGCGCCGAAGCGTCGCAATTCGGCGGCTCCCTGCAAGGCAAGAATGAATCCGGCGCAAAGAGCCATCAGAGAAATCATCGGCAAAGCGTCATACCCTATCTGGAGCACCTGGCGCACAGTTGCCTGCCAGCGATAGCGGTTCCCGACTACGGGCAACGCACTCTTCATTGCGCGTAACGTTGACCACAACTGGATGTTGAGGCTTCCAACATAGTCGAGTTGCGCGATAGCCCTGCTGCCGACATCTTCGAGCGCTGTTGCCACTAGGACACCCCTTTCGCCGAAAGATTGTTCGAAGGACCACCGGCGTTGAACAACGAACCAATACCCGTGGATTGGAATAGATGAAGAAGGCGGCCCTGGAGCCCTTGGAGATGCATAGCGATCTTGCTCATCCGGGCGATCTTGAGCGCTTCTACGAGAGTGGCCATGCCGGAGGTATCCATGTACGCAACTGCAGCCAGGTCAATGTCGATTGTTCTTGCTGGGGTGTGTATTCGCAGCAACGCTAGCAGTTCATTGCGCAACTGAGGCGACGATTCGATGTCGATCCGGCCCCGCAGAATTATCAGAGCGATTTCCTCTCTTCTTTCTGCGATGATCTGCAATTTGTTCGTCATGCTCGAGGCCTCCGAATCTCGCCGACATCTGGGATGGGGCACTTACAATGCCAAAGCAGATCGCTCCGCTAAACGCTTAAAAATAAAGGAGAATGGAGGCAAACGGTCTTTAGTCCTGAATGTCGAGTGTCGGAATTGTCAAGCAGGTTCGACATCATGAGAGCTCTAGATTCGCCCCCGCCGCTTGGTCTCTACGCACCCGACTCACAGCTCGAACACATAGTCACTGAACCACTTAGCAATGCAGAACGGGGACAGAGGTTGCGTTCGACGCACTGGTTGAATTGGCATCCTAAATGCAGAGTGATTGAAAGTATCAGACCCTGCTAGACGCTGATTCCACCGGCAAAGCAAGAGAGAGTAAACATGTTTGCGTTACCCGTGAATATCATTACCGCAGCAGCGGCGATCGGCGGTTCGCTCGTTGGCGCAACCGGCTCAGTCGTCGGAAACTGGATCACAGCCAGGAATGCGACTCGGCGCGACTTATTGGGCAAACAGATCGCGTGGCGAGAGACATTGTATTCCGACTTCATTGGAGAAGGCGCGCGATTATTAGTCGACGCCCTCCAGCACAGCAACAACGATCTTCAAAACCTGTTGCCAATCTATGCGCTTTTGAGCCGCATTCGGCTCAGCTCCTCGGCGGCGGTTCTTCGAGAAGCTGAGCAACTCATACAAGCGATTGTGGCCACATACCCGCGGCCCAATATGACAGCTGAGCAAATTGAATCCCGGGCGATCAATGGCCAGGATCCATTGAGACGGTTCAGCAACACCTGTCGCACCGAACTGGATTCACTGCAACAGCAACTTTAGGATTCGCAGATGAGCGCATTGTGGCAATCCGTGTCCGATCTATATCGTCATTTTCGCTTTGCGCCCTTGACTTCTGGCCAAGGTATAATCTGACATCACTGGAAGCAGGACCTTCAAGGAGCCGGGTGGGCCGCCCATAAATCCCCAAAGAGGCAAACTCTAGACGAACATTGTGATTTGATCCGGAGGCACCATCGTCGTGGTCCAAACGCTACTTCCCCTTAGTATTCTCCGCGAAGATGAGGAATTCATCCTCTACCGCGGTGGACACCCGACCCGTCCCGGTTCCACAACGGTCCTGTTGCTTGCTCCTGCATCCAGTACGCCTGCGGCGGAAACGCTCAAGAAAATACAGCACGAATGCTCGCTTAGAAATGAACTTGATTCCGCGTGGGCTGCTCGTCCCGTCGAACTGACGAAGCACCTCGGACAGACTGCCATTGTGTTCGAAGATCCCGGTGGCGAACCTCTTATCCGCCCACTCTATGGACCCGGGGACCTCAGGTCGTCCCTTCGAGTCGCCATCGGTCTTGCAAATGCGCTCAGCGGTTTACATAAAAGCGGGTTGATTCATAAGGACGTCAAGCCAGCCAACATCCTGTTCGACCCTGCGACAGGTGAAGTGCGGCTCGTTGGTTTTGGAATCGCGTCGCGCCTTCCACGT
The DNA here is from genome assembly GCA_030040655.1 of Acidobacteriaceae bacterium. Taxonomy (GTDB): domain Bacteria; phylum Acidobacteriota; class Terriglobia; order Terriglobales; family Acidobacteriaceae; genus Telmatobacter. The sequence goes on from JASHTH010000006.1 coordinate 4,802, forward strand.
GAGCGCCAGACGCCTGGACCTCCGGAATTCATCGCCGGAACTCTTCCCTACATGGCGCCTGAGCAAACGGGACGGATGAATCGCTCGGTCGATGCGCGGAGCGATCTGTATGCACTCGGCGTCACGCTCTACGAACTGCTGACAGGAAGCCTCCCGTTCAGTGCTTCCGAGCCCATGGAATGGGTTCACTGCCATATTGCTAAACAACCCATTCCACCTGGAGATCGGGTACCGAGCATCCCCCACCAAGTCACGGCAATCGTGATGAGGTTACTTGCTAAGGCTCCTGAAGAGCGCTATCAGACCGCGACCGGCGTGGAGAGCGATCTTCGTCGGTCTCTGGAAGACCTTGACAGTGAGAACGGAGTTCGCGACTTCGCACTGGGAAACTACGACAGGCCAGACTACCTTCAGATTCCGGAGAAGCTTTATGGCCGTGAGCGCGAGATCGAGACGTTGCTCGCCGCCTTCGATCGCATCGTGCATGGTGGTGGCCCGGAACTGATCCTTGTCTCCGGGTATTCAGGCATTGGCAAATCTTCGGTCGTCAATGAGCTGCAGCCTGTCCTAGTCCCGCCACGCGGCCTCTTTGCCTCCGGCAAGTTCGATCAATACAAGCGTGACATTCCTTATTCAACACTCGCACAAGCCTTTCAAAGTCTGATCCGGGTGCTGTTGACGAAAGGCGAGGCAGAGCTAGAGAGATGGCGTCGCGAGCTACGTGAGGCGTTAGACCAGAATGGCCAGCTGATTGTCGATCTGGTTCCCGAGCTGAAGCATGTTATCGGGGAACAGCCTCCGGTTCCTGAAGTTCCACCGCAGCATGCTCAACGCCGTTTCCAACTGGCGATCTGCCGATTCATCGGAGTATTCGCTCGGCCGGAACATCCTCTAGCGCTCTTCCTCGATGATCTTCAATGGCTCGATGCAGCGACGCTCGACCTGCTGGAAGATCTGCTGACGCGATCAGAGTTACAGCACCTCATGCTGATCGGCGCGTACCGAGACAACGAGGTCGATGCGGCGCATCCTTTGATGCGGAAACTCGACGAAATCAGGAGTGCCGACGGAAAGGTAAAGGAGATCACGCTTGGGCCGCTCACACAGCAACACATCGAGCAGTTGCTTGCGGACACGCTTCGCTGCGAGCCGGAACGCAGCGTGCCGCTCGCTCAACTGGTCCAAGAAAAAACGGGCGGCAATCCGTTCTTTGTCATTCAGTTTATTTCCTCCCTCGCCGAAGAAGAATTGCTCGTCTTTGATCACGACGCTGGGTGTTGGTCCTGGGATGTCGGTCGCATTCATGGCAAAGGATTCACCGACAACGTAGTTGTCCTCATGATCGCAAAGCTTTTGCGACTGCCCGCCCAGACGCAGGCAGCATTACAGCAAATGGCCTGTCTTGGAAATTTTGCCGAGCTGACGGCTCTCTCCACCGTTCTTGAGACCTCTGAGGAGCAGGTGGACGCGGCTCTCTGGGAAAGCGTACGGCAGGGATTGATCGTACATCTGGATGGCTCATACAAGTTTGTCCACGACCGTGTTCAGGAAGCAGCTTATTCCCTGATTCCAGAGGCATCGCGCGCCGAAGCGCATTTGCGCATCGGACGAATGCTGGCGGCGCGCATCTCTCCGGAAATGCGGGAAGAGGCGATTTTCGACATCGTTAATCACCTGAACCGGGGCGTGACATTGATCAATTCGCAAGATGAACGTGACCAACTCGCGGAGCTCAACCTCATTGCGGGAAAGCGCGCCAAAGCATCTGCCGCTCTGGCCTCTGCGCTGAAGTATTTCATCGCAGGTGCGGCACTCCTGGTTGACGAAGGCTGGGAGCGCAGGCACGATCTGATGTTCGCCCTGGAGCTGGAGCGGGCTGAATGCGAGTTTGTGACCGGCGAGCTGGAAGCGGCTGATGAGCGCTTGACTGCGCTGTCGAGCCGCACAGCCAGTACCGTCGAGCGCGCGGCGGTGGTGTGCTTGCAGATGGGCGCCTGTTTGGAGCGCTTTAAACCCGACCGCGCTATCACCGTGGGCCTCGACTACCTTCGGCACGTGGGCATTGAGTGGTCGCCCCATCCGACAGAAGAGGAAGTGCGGCGCGAATACGAGCAAATCTGGTCGCAACTCGGCAGCCGCACGATCGAGGCTATCGCTGACTTGCCGCTGATGAGCGACCCTGTGTCGCTCGCAACTCTGGAGGTTCTGATCAAAATCGGCCTTCCTGCTACTGTTACCGATGAGAATCTAAATTCGTTGTCTGTATGCAAGGCGGTAAATCTATGCCTTGGGCGTGGCAACTGCGACGCGTCCTGCTATGCCTATGTTGTGTTGAGCAGGGTCGCCATACAACACTTCGGCGATTATAAGACGGCATTTCGATTCGGCCAGGTCGGCCTTCAACTCGTTGAAGATCGTGGGTTGAAGCGCTTCGAGGCGCGCACTTACGCATTTTTTGCCGACTTGATCGCACCCTGGATGAAACACTTGCGGTTCGCCGCCGACATGTTCAGGCGCGCTTTCGATGCCGCGAACAAGATCGGCGATTTATCTATCGTAAACTACGCGAACCTCAAACTGAGCTTGGACCTTCTTATTGCGGGCGACCCGTTGAGCAAAGTGCAACGCGAAGCCGAACTTGGCCTGGCGTTTGCCCAAAAGGCGCGGTTCAGCGGCGATATAGCCATGAACCCTCTGCTTGCGCTGATTCGGACGCTCCGCGGGTTGACGCCGATATTCGGCTGCTTCGACAGCGAAAAGATGGAGGAAGTCCCGTTCGAGCGTCTTTTGGCCGGCAATCGGTTCTTGCGAATCCTCGAGTCCTGGTATTGGGTCCGCAAGTTGGTGGCACGCTATTTTGCTGGCGACTACGTAGCGGCCTTGGAAGCTTCAACCCGGGCCCAAAGGTTGCTTCGGGACTCAGTCAACCGGATTGAGGAGGCTGAATACCACTTTTATAGCGCGCTTTGTCGCGCTGCATCCTGCGACTCCGCAACGGCTGATAAGCAGCAGCATTTGGAAGCGTTGGCAGTGCACTATCGTCAGCTCGAAATGTGGGCCGAGAATTGCCCTGAGAATTTCGAAAACCGAACCGCACTGGTGGGAGCCGAAATTGCACGGATCGAAGACCGTGATGCGGAAGCGATGCGCCTTTACGAAAAAGCCATTCACTCATCTCGCGCAAACGGCTTCGTCAACAATGAAGCTCTCGCTTATGAATGCGCTTCAGCTTTTTACCGTGCCCGTGGGTTCAACCAATTTGCTGATACCTATCTTCGAAGCGCTCGCGCCTGCTACGCATCATGGGGCGCGGATGGGAAAGTGAGGCAACTCGACAGCCTCTATCCAATTTTGAAACTGGATCCCAAGCAGGACCCGCAATCACTCGGTACTGCTTCAACGATTACAGCACCGCTGGAAGGACTGGACCTCGCGACCGTGATCCGGGTCTCGCAGGCCGTTTCGAGCGAGATTGTGCTCGAAAAGTTGTTTGATACCGTGATGCGCAAGGCAATGGAACACGCCGGGGCTGAGCGCGGCCTGTTGATCGTTCCCGATGGGGATGAATTTCGGATAGAGGCGGAGGCTAGGATCGACGGAAGCGATATGACCGTACAACTCGGAAACGCATTGGCGGCTGCTATGCCCGAGTCTGTCCTGCGCTACGTTATGCGCACTTGCGAGGATGTTCTTCTCGATGACGC
>JASHTH010000480.1 GCA_030040655.1 Acidobacteriaceae bacterium
GGCCGTTCTCAACGTTTCGTTGACCGGAGGAGTGGGCGTATCGGCGGACAATCCAAGATCCGACTATCTCACTTCGTTCGACTACTACCGAACGCTCGACAAGCGCGGCACCGCGTTCTTCCTGGGCGCGCAGCAGGAGCTCGCAGCCGGTCAGGAGACGGCGGACACCGAGGAAGGCGTCGTGATTCCCTTCCGCAACGGGCAGGTGGAGATCTCCACGCAGCAGCTCAACCTGAATACCAGTCCCGAAGCTCAGTTTCAGGCGCGGGTGATCGTGAATTGGGGGAAGGTGTTTGCCCGGAGATAAAGGGAAGCCGAATCGGGAGGCTTAGGAACAAACTTGGATGAATTGGACCGTCAACTGAGCTAGAATGGTACGGAAGCGCACAACATGACAATAGAAATTCAAATACCGGATGACATTGCGTGTCTGCTAAGTCAGCACTATCCCGACTTGTCGCGAGCGGCGCTTGAAGCAATCGCCTTGGAGGGTTACCGCTCCATGAAGCTCTCGACCGCACAGGTGCGTAGAATGCTCGGTTTTTCGACGAGAATCCAGGTGCATGAATTCTTAAAGGAACACGGTGTCTATCTACACTACACCATGGCAGACTTGGAACAAGACCGGAAGGCTTCGATGGCACGGGAAGAAACGCAGAAGATCCCTAACCCTAACGCCGCATGATTGTCGTCGCCGACACATCTCCAATCAATTACCTCTTGCTCATCGACTACATCGCACTGCTGCCCCACTTCTACGGGCACATTTTGATTCCTCCCGGGGTGTGGGAGGAGTTGGAGGATGCACGATCTCCGGAGATCGTACGGAAGTGGATCGCAAAAGCGCCAGCATGGTTGGAGAACCGTGCAATCGGCGGTGAACCGGATCCGGCTCTCGACTTTCTCGATAAGGGGGAGCGAGAAGCGATTGCATTGGCAGAGGAAGTGAACGCCGGCCGCCTTATAGCGGATGAGAGCGAAGCCAGAGCTGAAGCTTTGCGCCGCAATCTCACCGTGATCGGCACACTTGGGGTCTTGCGCGACGGAGCGCGCGCCGGTTTGATCAATTTGCCCGAAGCATTTGCGAGGCTGGAGCGGACGAGCTTCTACATAGCGCCGGGTCTAATCCGGTCATTTCTTGAAGAGGAGGCAACGCGATTCAACCCTCGCCAATGAATCGCTCACTCGCGCGCCGCCCACGCCAGCCCATCGGGGCCGCCGCCGGCGTCGATGTGGCCCACAACTTCGAGCGTCTTGAGATCGATGACGGCGACATCGCCCTCGCGCCCGCACGCCGCGTAGGCGCGCGCGCCATCGGGCTGCATCTGGATCCCGCCCGAAGCGTGGACATTGGCCATGCGCCTGACTTCTTTGCGTGAGGCGGCATTGAGGATGACCAGCGCAGATCCCGCCGATGCCAGAACCAGCTTGCCGTCGGGTGTGAACTTCACGCGGTTCACGCCGCGCACGTTGGCGTCGAGAGTCGCCACAACCTTCTTCGCTGCGATGTCGATCACCGAGATGGTTCCGTCGCCGGCATTGCCCACCCACGCTTCTTTGCCGTCGGGAGAGACATCGAAACCCTCGGAGCGCGGACCGACAGGAACCACGGTCAATTGCCAGTCCCCGCCGGGCGGCGCAGGAGGCGGTCCCGGGGGCATTCCCGGCGGCGGTGGCGCGCCGGGCGGGCCCTCTCCGGGCGGCATCGGCGGCGCTCCGGCGGCGCGTTCCAACTTGTCGAGGATCGTCACGGTTCCCGAGTTCACGTTGGTGGTCAGAATTCGCTTCGCGTCGGGAAAGACGTAGATCATGTGGGTGCGGTTCTGGCCAATGCCCATGATCCAGTCGATGGTGTCCGTGGCTGGATCGTAGCTGCCGATGACCTTGGCGGCCTCGGCAGTGAACCACACCTTGCCCTGCTCGAACGCAAGCCCGTGCGGCCCGCGCAGCGCGCCGAGATCGATGAACTTGATCCGCCTCTGGCCGATCAGGTCGATCATGGCCAGCGTGTGGAAGGCGCCGAAGCCGTAGTTTGACACGAAGGCTGTTTTACCGTCGGACGAAGCGATGACTTCGTGCGGATCGTCTCCAACGGGGATGCGCGCGACCGCTTTGAGCGTGACGGGATCGACGATGGCCAGCGTATGATCCTGCTTGGAAAGCGCAAGCAGAGCGGCCTTGGGTGTGGGAGTCTGGGCCGCGGCCAGAACGGCCAGCCATGCGGCGCCGAAGGCAAGGACAAAACACCAGCGTAGTCTCAACCCGCGCCTCTTTCTTTCGGAATCGGGAGCTCAAACGCAAATCCTTCACGTCGGTCTCGCGGCGACCTCGTTCAGGATGACAGTTTACCCCAATGACATTATTGGCTTAAGTAGCGAACGCAATACCGTTTCAGGAGATTCTGTATCCGCAGCCGCAATGGATGAGCCGACGCGACCTTAAGGCCGGGGTCCCCAGCGACAGGTCTTCGTGGCCGGGATGGAAGAAGCGGCGACCTCGAGCATCGCAAGAGAGGGCACACTATTTCCTAAAGCGGTCTAGGCTCGCTACGTTAAATGAACGATTCGTGATCGTTGGTGGGTTGAACCCGGCGCGCCGGAGGCTCGGGGCGGCGCAGCGAGTCCACGATGGCCCGCGCCGCGGCCAGCACGCCCGCAACTTGCCGCGCGGGAGCACTCACGGTGTAGTGCAGAAAGTTGACTACGCGATCGGTCGAGTCGAGCGCGCTGGTCACGGCCGCGTCGAGCCGGGAGGCCTGATGCCGGATTCGATCCATCGCTTCGATGGCTGACGCTTCGATGCCGTCGGCTTGCGTGCGCGCCTTCTTGGTCAGCGCGGCAACATCCGCCGAGATGGCCCGTAGGTTCGGCGCGGCCTTCACCATCTCTTTTAAGATCGGCTCAACTTCCGGGACGATACGATCGAACAGCTGGCGCGTGTCCTTGAGGACGGGCATCGCCGTGCTGCGCAACTCTTCGATGTCCTCGCGCAGCGATCGGACAATCTTCCTGCCGATGAGCAGGGCCGCCAGCAGGATGCCGGCCTGAACGAGCAAAGCCACTGCGGTCAAGGCCACAAACGCGGTCAGGGTTGTATCACTTTGCACAGCAATCACCCAAGATGAGTTTTGCAAACCCCAGGGGGAGTACTGCCTTCCATTCTGTCACTCGAATCGCCCTCGCGGCCGGCAAATCGCACCAAGTCCCTCATTTGCAAGCGGCGCTTGAGCCGGTTTTCCGGCGAGAACCGGGGCATCGGGGCGGGCCGGCATTACAGGTTCGAGTCGCCCGGAGTCACGGTGGCTTTGTAGGCCTGCCGTCCGGCGTCAACGGCCGCAGAGACCCGGGTGGATTGATCGCTGACGAGGCTCTTGCCCCGCTCCACAAACTCTTCCCATTGCGCGCGACCGCGGTCGACTACGTCGCGTCCACGATCGACATAGTCGCTTACCTGGTCCTTGCCCTTGTCCACCAGGTTGCCGACCTGCTCCTTGAGCGCGCCGACTTGCTCTTTTCCTCGCTCGACCATCGCCGATACTTGCTCCCTGCCCTTATCGACGAGTGTGCCGACTTGCTCTGCCGCCTGGCGGGTCTTGTTGCGAAGGTACTCGGTGCCTTCGCGAGCGCTGTTGGCGAGATCCTCGCGCGTTTCCTTGCCGCTCTTCGGCGCATAGAGCACACCGATGAGCGCGCCCAGGCCCAGACCGGCCAAGAACCACGCCAAACCACTGGTTTTGCTTTCGTCCGACATGATGAAGTATCTCCTTCCGCTCAGCTCGAAGACTCACTGAGCGTAACAAATTCGTTCGGCTTGCGGCAAATGCCTTTAGTTTGCCGCACTTTGCGGCGCCGGCGCCTACCGGGCGCTTTGCCGTCTCCCGCCGACACGGGTTTGGACGCTTGCCGGCCCCAGAGCGTTGCAAGGCGCATTTTGCCGCAAATCCGCTGCAAGCTTGCCATGCACATGACCGTTTCCGAAACAAAACGGCGTGAGCCGAAAGCCCACGCCGCATGGAACAAATCGAAAGGGAGAACACTAGAAATTGAGCCGCGCCGAAACCTGCGCGGTGCGCGCGCCGCCGAAGTCCGACGAGTGATTGCCGCTGCCCGAGCCGACAACACCGGTGATTAAGCCGAAGCTTGGGCTGCTGAGATCGGTGACCGGATCGCCAAGGTTGGTGTGGTTGAGAACGTTAGTGAAGGTGCCCTCGGTGACCAGTTTGAATCGCTCGGTGATCGAAAACGTCTTGGCGATTCCCGAAGAGAGATTGAAGAGTCCGGGACCTTCGACCGAACCCACTTCGCTGTTGCCGAAGCGGCCGATGGGCAAGGGAACCGGGCCCGATCCGCTGCCGGTCGTGCAAGGCGTTCCCGGCGTCCAGGCCGAGTAACCCGGGCAGGTGAACGCCGCGCCGTTGACCCAGTTGAAGCGATTCTTGCCGTGCGGGCTGACGCTCGCCCCCGTCAACTGATCGGGGTGCTGGGCGCGGTGCCCGGGATCCCATCCGGCTGCGGTTTCCGTCAGGCCCGAACCGGTACCCGAAGGATCGCCTTCGCCGCTGGGGAAGTAGGGAGTCTCGTAGGGTCCCGTTTCCACCGTAAGGATCGAGGTCAATCGCCAGCCGCCGACGATCTCATCGGCCGCGCGAGGCATCGACGAACCGAACATCTTGCCGCGTCCGAAAGGCAGATCGTAGAGCGCGGTGGTGTTCCAGCGCAGCCTGCGCTCGCCGTAAACATTGCCGAAGTCCACATGGCGGTCGAGGATGGATGTGGATCGCTCGCCGCCGCCTTCGCCGGCAAAGCCATCGCCGGTCGCGTCAGAACCATACGGACCCTGATCGTCAGCCAGCGCCTTGGCCCAGGTGAATCCTGAATGGAATTCGAGCCCGTCCTGCAAGCGATGGCTGCCTTCGAGCTGCAACGACTGATAGCTTTCGTTGGCGCCGGTGGCGCGGGTGTTGATGCGCCCCCAGTTGGGGAACAAAAGCGCCGAGTTGGGCTGGTTGTACGCCGAGATTGTACTGGAGTAAGGCAGCGTGTTCTCGTCCGGCGCCCACACCAGTTGATGCGTTTCCGAACCGATATACGAGATGCGAGCCGCGTAGCCCTGGCCAAAGTCGTGATCGACGCTCAGCGACCACTGCTGGGTGTAAGGGTCCTTCCAGCTAGTGCTGTTAGCTGTGCCAAAGTAGTCGGTGCCGTAGCCGCCCACGCCAGCCGCTCCGCCGGCTCCGGCGTCGACCAGCGGCCACTTGTAGCCGATGGCATGCGTCGCGGGATTGTAGCTGTTCACGAACTGTTGCGTGTAGGCCTGCACCGTTCCGGTGAGCGAGTAAAAACTGGAGCCGAGCATGTTGATGTTGTACATGCCGTAGCCGGCGCGCACCGCCCACTTGTCGTTGCCGAAGGGCCGCCAGGCAAAGCCGAGACGCGGCAGAAAGCGCAGGTGGGGAACCTTCTTCAACCCCGACGGGTACCCCGCCGCGCCGTTGCCCACCACCTGCATGCACGGCGCGCCGTTCACGGTCGCCGAGTTGGTGTTGGAGGTTCCGTTCGGATCGCAAGCGTTGGCGCTCTTCAGGAAGCCCAACGCCAGCAGCGACTGATCGCCCTGCGGATAGATCACGCGTCCGGCCAGCGGCACGCTGGGGTCGAAGTTGCCAATGTCCCCGTACCGATCGTAGTAGCCTGGATGGAACTCGTAGCGAAGGCCCATCGAGACCGTCAGCCGCGGACTCAATTTCCATTCGTCCTCTCCGAAAAAGTGATAGTGCATGGAGAGGCCGTCGTTATCCTGGCGCACCACATCGTAAAACGTCGCGTCAGGGATTCCCAGCAGGAAGTCGGCGAAGTCCACGCCGGTAAATGCGCCCTGGCTCTTATTGCCGTCGCTGAAAGCATAGGTGCCGTAATTGTCCGACCCGGCGAAGCCCAACGGCGTGATCGCTTCCAGGTGCTGGATATCCGTGCCGAACTTCATCGTGTGGTTGCCCTTGAGCCAGATCAGCGTGTCGCTGTACTCGTAGGTCAGCGATTTGGTCAGGCTGGTAAGACGGTCCGCGTCGAGGCTCTGGAGGTTATAGAAATCCATCTCCGGAATGCCGTTGTAGAACAGGTTCTGCAGTCCCTGCCACCCTTCCGAGTTCGTCCAGGCCAGACCATTGAAGCTGTCGCTGCTTCCCGAGGTGTAGCGCGTGAATCCAAATCCGCCTTCGTTGATCAGCGTGGGCTTGATAGTCCAATTGGTGTCGACCTTCATGGCGCGATTCTGGCTGATGCTGAGCGACGACGGCACTTCCAGCGGTTCGGCGGAGTCGATAGGGAAGTTCTTCCAGGTGAACTTGCCCCACAGCAGAAATTTCTGGTTGGAGCCGAAGTACTGGTCGCCGCGCACATCGAACTGGTTGGAGTGGCCGCTGGTGTTCACGTTCTCCTGCCAGTTGGCCACGCCGTTGTCGATGTAGGCCGTCGGGTCGCCGATATTCGGATCGGGATAAAACTGCTTTAGCGTGCTGGACGCGATTTGACTCATGACGCCGGAAGGGATCGTCTTGCCGAAACTCCCGCCGGTAAATGGGTCCGCCAGTCCGGTGAAGGTGTTATTGCCGTTGCTGTCGGGCTCCACATACTTCGAGAAATCGCCCTGCTTCATCAGCGTGCTGGGAACGACTTCAAAGATCGTCGACTGCGCGGGATGCCGCCACGCCTCGAAGTCTCCGAAGAAGAAACTCTTGTTATGCCCGTTGTAGTGGGGAAGCACGACCGGTCCGCCCATGCTGCCGCCGAAAGTTGCGCCGTGAAGATCGGGCTTGGTGGTCGTGGTCGGATAGGTGTAGTTGATCGCGTCCCACTTGGAGTCCTGGTAGTACCAAAATCCCGAGCCGTGTAGATCGTTCGTGCCGCCCTTGGTGGTGACGACGATCTGGCCGGGGTCGCCGAACTCGGCATTGGCCAACACGCCGTCGGCGCGAATCTCGGAGATCGATTCCGTGGACGGGAACGCGTCGCCGATGAACTGCCCACCGGTGGCGCTCTTGGTGGTTACGCCATCAACCGTGACCTCAACCTGGTACGGCAATGCGCCTTGTACCGAGATTCCGGAGCTGTCGTCCTGCACGCCGGGCAGCTCGCCGAAGATGTTCGACGCGCTGGTTCCGGTGAAGCTGGCGCGCGTGTTCACGGGCAGGTTGGTCGCGTCGTCGGATGTGAACTCGCCGCTGATGGTGGGCGATTCGGTCTCAATGGCGCTGACCGAGTCGCCCGTGACCTGAACATCGGTCTGCACGGCGCCCACCACTAGGCTCGCGTCCACGCGCAGCTCCTGGCGCACGGCCAGCACCACGCCGGTTGCCTCCCAGGTCTCGAAGCCGGGCACGGTCACATGAACGGTGTAATGACCTGCCTTGGAATCGAGGAAGCGATAGTCGCCCACGCCGTTGGTCGTCGCGGTGCGCTGTTCCCCTTCGTCGGTATTGATGAGCGTGACGCTGGCGTTTGGAACCACCGCGCCTTTGGCATCCTTGACGGTGCCGATGATCGAGCCTTGCGTGGCTTGCGCCCAGCCGAGCGAGCTTGTGAAACCCAGCGCCAGAACGACGACGAGAATGGCCCAGGGACGGCTGAGAAACATGGCATATATCGAGTGCGGACTCCTGGACTGCATGATTGCTGCCTCCTGAATTTTGTGCATGTTAAGCCAAGGTTGGGATGAGTTTTGGAGAAACGAAAAATGGCGCCTACCGGGGGTTGGGCCAAGGGAGAGGGCGGTTGGGCAGCCAGGCCTAAAGACGACCCGGCACCGGGGATGCAGGTTCAGATTCGGGATCTGCCATCGATTTCCGCCGGTTGCGAAACGGTTGGGAACTGGAGGGCTGCTGTTCCGGGCCTGCCTCCGCTGGGTTGCTGGTTTTGCGCTTGACCGCAAGCACAGGATATTCGGACTGCGTTAATGCTCGGTAAAAATGGGCCCGATCCGACCGGGGAGGATCAGCGATTTCAGGGATGGCGTAGAAAATACCTGCTTTACAGGGTCGAAGTCCAGCTTTTTTTCCGCAGGGGCGCGCGTTGGCATTGGCTCATCGGACAGCAGGCCTTTTGTAATGAAGCGTTTGCCGGTAAATCGCCGCGGCGATCCGAGGGCGGCGAATTCAATTTGGGGAGGCGGAGACGACATCGCTGACCGGCGCCGGCGTTGCAACGGCTTTGCGTCTCCCGGTAGACTGACAATGGCCGAGCGAGTCCGCGGAGAGGTGGCAGAGCCCGGTTGAATGCACCTGACTCGAAATCAGGCATAGTCGTAAGGCTATCGGGGGTTCGAATCCCTCCCTCTCCGCCATTT
>JASHTH010000481.1 GCA_030040655.1 Acidobacteriaceae bacterium
CAGCTCGGCTCGCCCGGTGCTGCGCTTCCTCAGCCGCTCGTGGTGCAGGTGAACGACAAGCAAGGCAACGGAGTCACGGGCGCACTGGTCACGTTTTCCGGAACCCAGGGCGTCGACTTCGATCCCGCGCAAGTGCTCACCGATTCCAGCGGCCAGGCGACCACCCAGGTGATACTCGGGGGCATCGCGGGCCGCTATGAGTTGACTTCATCCTCGTCAGACGCGTCGGGCAAGCCTTTCATCCTGACGGTCGTCGAGCTCGCTGCAGGATACCAGCAGCGCCTGGGATTCGAACTCGACCAAAAATACTGCGCACGTTGCCACGATCCCGAGTCCACGGCGCAGCGAGTCTCCAACTACGACAATCTCGCCGTCAAGCCGCATCCCTTTGCCGAAGGAGAGACGCTGAACAAGCTCAGCGACGCCGAGCTAACTGCCATCATCGGCCACGGCGGCCCTTCGATGAACAGATCCGCGCTGATGCCGCCCTTCGGCGCAACGCTCGACAAGGCCGAAACACAGGCGCTCATCTCCTATATCCGGCTCGTATCGGAGCCGCCCTATCGGCTCCCCGGAGTGGTGTATGCCAGGCAATGAATCTTCAGGTAGCGCACGGGACGAGTTCACCTAGGTCGTGCTGTTGATCGTTCGATCGTACACTCGCAAGTCTGCTCGTTTTGAGCGAGAGTGAGTTCCCCGGCCAGGCAAGGAAGAACCGGAGCCCTCATGGATCGCTCGCTGTCGACCATTTGTTCTTCGGGCAACGAGCTCAAACCGCTCCGCCCTCGGGAGGATCCATGAAACGCAACATTTCCGTCACACTGTTCGCTCTGTTCTGCGTGTTTTGTGCATTGCCGCACAAGGCGCTGGCGCTTCCCAGCTATGCGCGCCAAACCGGACTGCCCTGCAGCGGCTGCCATTACACGCCTCCGGAGCTGAATCCCGCCGGACGTCTCTTCAAGCTCCTCGGCTACACCGACAAGACAAAAAACAGCACCGTCCCGGCGCAGGAGCCCGATAAGCGTCGCGCCCCGCTCGAAATGCTCCAAACGTTGCCGCTGGGCGCGTGGTTCGAGACCTCGTTCACCAGCATCAAGAAGGGTCAGCCAGCCACGCAGAACGGCAGTTTCGAGTTTCCCCAGGATATATCTCTCTTCCTCGCCGGTGCATGGTCCGAGCACATCGGCAGTTTTCTCCAAGTCACCTACGATGCGCAGGCCAACAGCTTCAGCATGGACAACACCGACATTCGCTTTGCGAAGAAGGCGCAAGCAGCCGGCAAAGACTTGGTCTACGGCATTACTCTCAATAACAATCCGTCGGTGGAGGACGTCTGGATGGGCACGCCGGCGTGGGGATTCCCGTTCATCTCAAATGACTATGCCCCGATTCCTGCCGCTTCGGCCATCATCCAAGGTCCGCTTGCTCAAGACGTTGCCGGCCTTGGCGCCTACAGCATATGGGATAACCATTTTTACGTTGCCTCTTCCATTTATCGCTCCGACCACATTGGCAATTCGCAGCCCAACAACGGGCAGGGCAAACCATACAACATTCGTGGTGTGGCGCCCTATTGGCGCGTCGCGTACCAGAACTCCGGCCGCAAGAACGTGTTCGAGGTCGGTGGCTATGGCATCTACATGGCGTCAACGCCCAACGCTGTCATCGGAAAAGAGGACAGCTACAACGATGTCGGCCCGGACGTGGAATATGACCGGACGATTGGCCGCGATGTACTATCGTTCCGCGGTACCTATCTGCACGAGACTTCTTCGCTCGACGCAACGTTCGCGCAAGGCGGAGCGAGTCTCGTCAATCATCACCTCGACACCGGCAATGCCAATGCCGAGTATCACTTCGGCAATCGCCTCTCCACCGCTTTTGGCTGGTTCGCCACCGGCGGCACGGTCGACACCGCCCTCTATGCGCCCGGCGCCATCACCGGCAGCGCCAACGGCAACCCAAAGAGCGCGGGATACATCGCTAACCTCTCCGTGTTTCCCTGGCAGAATCTCGATCTGGCGTTTCAGTACACCGGGTACACCAGCTTCAACGGCGGATCGACGAACTACGACGGCAGCGGGCGTGATGCTTCAGCAAATAACTCGGTCTACCTGCTGGCGAGGTTCATGTTCTGAGAGCAGAAGACCAATTTCAAATGCAGCGGGAATGCCGTCCTTTCAGAAACGCATTCCCGTTCTTTCGATTTGCCGGCGCCTGCAAAGATCCCGATCCCGTTACATTGGTGTCGATCTGCGCGCTGTGAAGGGACATGACTGCCATTCGGTCCGATCGTCCAAAGAATTTGGGCGCTATGGGGTGATTACAGAACTTGCCCAGCAACTGCCTACGCGAAAACTTCCTGCGTACCACCACCTCACCAGCCCGGTTAAAACCAACCAGGTGAAAAACCGTTTTGCCCAGATCGATGCCGATTGTGTCGAGTTCCATGGACCGCCTCCTGTCCCACCTCTTATAGCCCCCAAGGGCAAAGAGGCGGCGCACCATACCGATCAGTTTCGGCTGGCCGATTGAGGATGATTTGGCTCCCCTGAAACTTCCCCACAGGCGACCATCCGACCGGGATGCCTGTCAATCGTCACCAAGCCTGATACGGTTCGGGCAACGGAATCGAGAAGCTGGACTTATTCTCCCTGGACAGATCGATTACGATGGATCGATTCCAGGAGGTCACATTCAAGGCACTCATTTTCCGGGAGGTCTCGCGTGTTTACTCAATTGTATGCCCGATTCTCAATGCCCATCGCAATACCGCTGGTGTTGCTCGCCGCTCGTTTAGTCCAGCCGGCGGCAGCGCAGTCCGGACACATCCCGTGCTGCGGCCCCATCTCTGCTGCGGGCGATCGACTCGCAGCGACGCTGGACAGCATGCATGTGGAATCCCTGTGGCTTGCCCATGAGCATATCAACTGGGAGACCGGGGAACCGGACCGGGGAGGAGGCTTCGAAAGCGAGGACAATCATACCCATTGCAGTGCGTTTGCCGCCGCGGCCGCTGAGAGGCTTGGCGTCTATCTCCTTCGGCCGCCGGAACACGGGCAGCAATTGCTGGCCAACGCTCAGGCCGAGTGGTTGGCCGGCGACGGAGGCCGGCAGGCGGGATGGCGAAAAGTCTCCGATATGGGAAAGGCTCAGCGGCTCGCAAACGAGGGGAAGCTCGTGCTGGTGGTTTATCAAAACCCGGACAAGCATGTGCCGGGACACATCGCGATCGTTCGCCCATCGGTGAAATCTGCCCAGGAATTGAACGACAACGGTCCTGAGGTCATCCAGGCGGGGCAACATAACCACGCGAAAATCAGCGTCCGGATCGGATTTGAGAATCATCCGGGAGCGTGGCCCGACGGCGTCCGATATTACATGCATTCCCTGCTCTGAGAGGGAACGCAGGTCCGATGACAAGAATCTCCTGCATGGACGGAGAGTTTGCTGAAGAGACCTTGCCGGATGACGAAGAATTGCCATTTTATGAACTGATCCCGCGCGGAGCGGCAGCCGCATCGAAGTGGGGAATCGCGCATTTCGGTTCGTTGCTCCTGGATTTACCGCCAACCAGGAAGTAACGAAGTAGGCACCACCCGCGCGTGGCGTTGGCGAAGTGATAATTTCCGGGTTGCCGACAAACCGCTCCCTGGTTCGCCAGTGGAGTCAGGAAATGGCACTGGGTCGTAGCAATTCCGGTCTCCCAGCCGGGGCCAGGTTCCCCAAACTGATGGGTGAGAGTTACAATTCGCTGTCCCTCTATATAAAGCAGGAGCACGCAAGTTGAAGACACGCATCCTCGGATTGAATCTTCTGGCACTCATTTGCTGGCTGTCGCTGTCCGACTTCGCCGTCCATGCGAATGCGCAAACGAGCCTCTCCAACCAATTGAGCCACTCTGCCGGCCGAACGGGGGCCGCGGGGAAGATCGGCAAAGCCGGTGTTGCGGAAGTGTCCGACACTTATAGTTTCAGCGTTCTGTACAACTTCTGCTCCAATCCCGATTGCACCGATGGATCGGCATCGACGGCCGGACTGATTCAAGATGAGGCTGGCAACCTATACGGCACTACGGAACTAGGCGGCGCCAACGGTTGGGGGACGGTTTTCAAGTTGGACGCCGCGGGCCACTTTACGGTCCTTTACAGCTTCTGTTCTCAATCAGGTTGCGCCGATGGGGCGGGCCCTGAAGCCAGCTTGATCGAAGACAGCGATGGGAATCTCTACGGAACCACTGAGGGAGGGGGGAATGCGAGCGCCGATACCTGCAAGAACCCGAGCAGTTTTGGCGGGTGCGGCACGGTGTTCAAGCTGGACTCCACAGGACACGAAACGGTGCTCTACAGCTTCTGCTCCGAATTGGGATGCGCCGATGGTTCGCTGCCAGTGGCCGGTCTGAACAGGGACGCCGCGGGCAACCTGTACGGCACCACCCAGAACGGTGGAAATGACAACAGCATCTGCATCGGAAGCGGCTGCGGAACCGTGTTCAAATTGGAGCCTAATGGACACTACGCGGTGCTCTACAAGTTCTGCTCAGTAACGGGATGCACCGACGGAGCGACGCCAATGGCGGGCTTGCTGCTGGACGCCACGGGCAATCTGTATGGCACGACCCTCGGGGGCGGAAATTCTCATCATGAACCCTGCGAGAATTTCGACAGCCAGACCGACGGCTGCGGAACGGTATTCAAGATCGACAGCGCGGGCCATTACTCGGTGCTCTACAGGTTCTGCTCGGTATCGGGATGCATCGATGGCGACAACCCTGCGGCTGGCCTCATCGAGGACGATGAGGGCAATCTATACGGCACCGCCAGTCAAGGCGGCGACACAGGCGGTGCCGTCTTCAAGATCGACAGCGAAGGCCAGGAGACAACCCTCTACCGATTCACGGGAGAAGCGGACGGCGACAACCCTCTCGGGGGCCTGGTCCGGGACGCCGCGGGCAACCTATACGGTACGACACAAAATGGGGGAGCAACCGGCGCGGGCACGGTTTTCAAGGTGGACAACGCCGGAAACGAGACTCCTATTTACAATTTCTGTTCCCAAACGGGGGGCTATTGCCTGGACGGCGAAGAACCCGATGCCGGGCTTTTTGAGGACGCATCGGGCAACCTGTATGGCACCACAAGTTTAGGTGGAAAGAGTACATACGGTTCCCATGGGCAGGGCATCGTGTTCAAGCTTGCCTCTAGTCTACGACCGCCGACGGTGACATTGACGCCGTCCGCGCTCAGGATCACCGAGGCCCAGGCGCTGCGCGTCATCGTCAAAGTTGAAGGCGGAATGGGCAATCCAACACCTACCGGCGTGGTGAAGGTGACGGATGGCAAATACTCCTCATCGGCAGCTACGCTCAGTGGCGGCAGCGCTCAAATAACCGTTCCCGCCGGATCGCTGGCAACCGGATTGGGCACTCTGGCAGCCGACTATGCGGGGGACAGCCACTACTCCGCCGCCGACTCTCATGGTGTCACCGTTTCCGTGACAGGGGATGTGGTTCCTGTAGTGAAGATCGCATCCTCTGTCGCCCCGATCACCTACGGTGCGTCCGTGACCCTGACGGCAAAAGTGACTGGCAGTGGGGCCAAACCGACCGGCACCGTGACCTTCCTAGACGGCGCGAAGACACTCGGTAGCAGTGCCCTGAACAACAGCGGCATAGCAATCTACTCGAGTAAGAAGCTGCAAGTAGGCAAGGACCTCATCACCGCGTCTTACTCGGGGAATGCCACTTACAAATGGGCGACATCCTCCGCGGCCGACGTAACAGTGAAGAAGGCAGCCCTGACGGTGACCGCGAAAAACCTGAGCAAGGTCTATGGCGCACCGCTGCCCACGCTGACCTATACCATAAGCGGACTCGTCAACGGCGATAGCATTGCCACCGCCACTTCAGGCAAGCCGAAACTGACCACATCCGCCACGGAAGGATCTCCAGTTGGTATCTATGCGGTCATTCCATCGGTCGGCACGCTTGCGGCCGCGAACTATACATTCGAATTCGCGCGGGGCAGTCTTACAATCTTCAATGCGCCGAGAGCGACAACCGGGACCGCAACTGGCTTGACCTCATCGGGCGCGATTCTCAATGGATCGGTCAGCGCCAACGATGCGACAACCAGGTACTGGTTTGCCTACGGAACCAGCCTAGCCTCTTTGACGAGCACCACGGCCAAGGCCGGTGAATTGACAGGAACCAAAGCCGCAGCGGTTTCCGTCACCCTGACCGGTTTGGAATCGAAAACCAACTACTACTTCCAAGTTTTTGCATCGAATGCGGCGGGGACTTCAAAGGGTGCTGTGCTGAGCTTCACAACGAATTGAGAGCGACCAATTCCTGCGGGGGCGCCATTCCTTCAGAGAGTTGATCTCCGAGAGTACGTATCGTCTTAATTATCAATGCGCCGCAAGTACCACTGTTCATTGATTTAACGCTCTCAGCGCCGCAGGTACCGAGAGAAGATAACGCTCTCTCAGAAGCACCGGAAATTCCGTAATTGCGCGAACCTTGACGAGCGAATCGACGGGTTCCGGGCGAATGACCGCCAACTGGGAAGTTTCATTTCCGCCAGAGTCCGACCGTGGCGCCCCAGTCGCCTTGGCGAGACATATCTACGCCGGCTTCAGCCCCTTTAGGACCGTGTTCGTGCTCAGTCTCAGTTCAGCGGCGATCTGCCGGATACTCTTGCCCTGGTCCCGTAAGCGGCGAAGAGCCTTGAGGGTCCTTGGATTGTCGACCTTTGCCAGCGGAGCTTGGCTCGACTGGATCCCCTCCGGCTTGGAAGCCGGCGCAAGCGGTGAACATTGCCGAAACCGGTGAGGGCTCGCGAACGGCCGGCTGGAAACGGAACTACCTTCAGAGGCATTTCGGAGAAGCCATCAGGAAGGCAGCTCGCGAATCTTCCAACTTGGAAGCGGTCGCAGCCAGAGCGCACACGCACATGGCCTCCGCGCTGGTTCTTCATTCCTGGTGCGCGATCCAATGGCATGCGCGCGTCGCGTTCGCCGCAGAGGTGCTTGGACTCGCCGCGTCTCCCGATGACAGAGACTGTAGTGCGGCCCGGCACCAACGCCGAGGCCGAGTCATGGGAAAACCAGCTTCTGGGTTCAGCCCAAGCCAAAGACGAGATCGACACAGGATTGAATATCCGCCGTCAGTCTGCAATCCCAACCATTAACGCGAGTTATGGAAGTACGTGACCAAACTGTGACCTATCCGAGAACGAGTGACCCGATGATTTTGAGCGCATCCGCGATTCCACGGCGCCGTCTCATGCGAATCAAGGAAGCCTCGAGCTATCTGAGCCTGAGCCCTTGGAAGCTCCGCCAACTCATCCAGGCCGGTAAGTTGCCAGTCGTTCAGGACACGGACAGTTCACCGTTTCTCCTGGACGTGCGCGATCTGGATGGGTACGTGGAGCGCAACAAGCGCACAACTCCCCTGTGATCCCTGTTGACATCTTGCGTAGCGGGAAGTAAGATCTTGCGCCATGACAAAGAACAAAGCAGCGCAAGCACTCGGGAAGCTCGGCGGAAGGGCGCGGGCAAAGGCTCTTTCCGATGCTGAATTGACGGCAATCGGGCGGAAAGGGGGAAAGGCCCGCGCGAAGAACCTCACGGCAGCAGAACGGTCGGCAATCGCGCGCAAGGCTGTAGAGGCGCGCATAGCGAAGTACAGACAGCAGAGAAGAAAGGGGGACACTGAATGAGCGGTGACGCTGAAACAAAGCCCCGGCGACCGAAAGGGACCGGAGGCGTCTACCAGCGGCCCGATTCGCCCGTCTGGTGGATCAAGTATTCCCGATATGGCAAACCGTACCGGGAGAGTGCGCAAATGACAGACAAGCGCAAAGCTGCGAATCTCCTCAAGAACAGTCTCGCGGAGATTCAAACCGGAACATTTGTGGGACCGCAAGCGGAGCGAGTCCGCGTCGAAGAGCTTGCGGAGGATTTCCTACGCGAGTACCGCATCAACGGGCGCAAGAGCTTGGATGACGTGACCGCGCGCTGGAATCTCCATCTGAGGCCGTTCTTTGGCGTTCTGCGGGCCATCGACGTGACAAGCGAGCTGATCACCCGTTACGTGGACTCTCGGCAGCGCCAAGGGGCACAGAATGCGACCGTCAACCGGGAATTGGCCGCACTCAAACGGATGTTCAAGCTCGGCAGCCAATCAACCCCGGCGAAGCTTTTGCGGATGCCCGCCTTCCCTCACCTGAAGGAAGACAACGTGCGCAAGGGATTCCTGGACGATGCGCAGTATCGCAAGCTGGTGGACGGAACGGAGCTTTGGTTCCGCGTGCTGGTGGAGTGCGGGCGCACCTACGGCTGGCGCGTCTCGGAACTGCTCAACATGCGTGTTCGGCAGGCTGATCTCACGCAGCGCGTGATTCGCCTGGAACCCGGCACAACGAAAAACAGGGATGGGCGCGATGTGTTCATGACCGATCTAGTTCACGCCATGCTCGGCGCGTGCATTCTCGGCAAGCGGGCCGATGATGCGATCTTCACTCGCAGCAACGGCAAGCCCGTACGCGCCTTCAGGGGAACGTGGGAACGGGAATGCACCAGGGCGGGTGTCGGGCAGTTGGTTTGTGCGCATTGCGCGCGGCCGGCTCAGGACACTTCAACCTGCACGCATTGCGGGCGCAAGAGAACCCGATACACGGGTCTGATCTTCCACGATCTTCGCAGGACAGCGGCCCGGAATCTGCGGCGCGCTGGCATCGCGGAAACCGTGATCATGAAGATCGGCGGATGGCGCACTCGCAGCGTGTTCGAGCGGTACGCAATCGTGAGCAGAAACGACATCGCAGACGCGATGCGCAAGCTCGAAACTTCAGAACGGGGCGAAATAGGTCACGAAATGAGTCACGCTGCGCAAGCAGCCCCAGCCGAAGTACCCACACAGCGGATCAACTAAATGCGCTCAATCGTCTATGGATCAATAGATTATCTGGTGCCCGGAGGGGGACTTGAACCCCCACGACCTGTTAGAGTCTGCGGATTTTAAGTCCGCTGCGTCTGCCGATTTCGCCATCCGGGCCTAGCTGGCTGCTGGGGTGGGCGCATGTCCGGCCCCAGCCGCCGATCATCTTCGAGCGGTTCCATAGCTACTGTATTCCATTCCGAGTATCGTTCGCCGCGGAGAGCCGCTTAGACCGTTTTAGGAAATAGTGTGTCCCCTCTTGCGATGTTTAAGGTCGCCGCTCCTCGGGGTCACGTCGACTCGTCGATTTCTCCTTCGGATACAGAATTTCCTAAAACGGTATAGGGCATTTTCAGAGTTTCCTTGACCTTTGTCGGGCAAATCCAACGCGGCCGCTGCCTGTTGGCCGCATCAACTCGGCGTTTTTGCTTTGGAATCCACTCACTGTGAAGATGCATTCGGTTCGGCGGCTCGGATGTCGAGCCAGAGTGGAAGCGCTTCGTTGTTTTTCAGCGAGCTGGGAAATCGCGGCCCGGCAAAGCGCCGGAGTTCATGAGCCGCGTCCTTCAGCATTTGAAGTTGATTCGGCCGCCGCTTCCATTCCGGCGAGAATCTGGTGCATCCTTCGGAATTCCGGATGTTCTTCGAGAGGGTGCAGGCGCGGATCGGCCAGCATCTGGAAAAACCATGGGCAGCGGCTCGCTTCGGCGGCGCGCAGCTCTTCGACCGCGGCCTCGCAATCGCCCAGCGCGGCATAGGCCGCGGGCGTGAACGAGCGGAGAACAAATCGCTCGCGGCTCAGCCAGCGCAGACGTTCCAGAATGGCGCGAGCCTCGTCGCGGCGTCCCGCGCATGCCAACGCGTAGGCGTGCACCGCCGCGGCAAGATCGGAATAGGGATGGTCGGAAGCGAATTTTTCCGCCAATCGAACGCCCAGTGCGACGTCGCCGACGTGCGAGACGATGGTGGCTGCGTAGGGAACGATTCCGTCATGACCGGGAAACTCATCGAGGCAGCGATGGATCTGCTCCACGCTCTCTGCCGTGCGCCCGGCAAGATGCAGAGTCCAGGCCCGGGTCGATTGCAGTTGAGGAGAAAACGGATCGGCGCGAAGCACCGTCTCGACCATCGCGGCCGCCTCGTCAAAGCGGTGCCTGCCCAAGGCAAACATGACACGCAAGCGCGAGGTCGAGGTCTCGTGCGGCAGATACGCGCTGCGCGAGAAGGCCTGGACGGCGGCGCCGAGATTGCGATCAGCGTGAAAACTGACCCAGCCCAGGGCAGGCAGCACCGCATCGGCTTCCCGGCAGTCTGCGGGAATGGCGCCGGCGGCGCGACGCACTGTTTCGGCCGCCACCGTGGGCGACATGAAACCATGCAGCGCCTGCGCGCAGCACAGATTGGCCAGATCCACCTGCGCCGCGGCGAAGGAAGGATCGATCTCGGTGGCGCGCAGAAGGTGCTGCAAGCCATCCTGCAGGCGATGGCGCTCGAAGGACTGGCTCTCGTATTTGCCGCGGAGGTAGATCTCCCACGCCTCGCGGCGCTCCGGGCTGCTCTCGCCTTCCCCTTTGGGCGCAGCCGCGGCGGAGATGGAAGGCCGGCTGCCGCCTAAGCGGAAAGCGAGCCGCTCGAACAGTTCCGGAGCCATGGCGCTCGACGCGCCGCGGTCGACCAGGAAGTCTTCTACCCAGCTTTCGGTGCCTCCGTCGACGCGGATCATTTGCGCGCGCATGCGGAAATGCGCGGGCAGCGCGCGTAACGTTCCCGCCAGCACCAGATCGGCTTTCAGCGCCTGGCCGATCTGTTGCGCCGTATGGCCGGTCCGGGCGAGCGTGAAAACCGAATCCCGGGCGAGGACCGAGGCCAGCGCGGGCCGCATATTCACAAGCCGGTCGATCGTCTCCTCGATCACGGCCATACCGAGATGCTCGGGAAATCCGTAGCGGAACTCGAAGGGCAGAATCGCCAGCCTCGGCAAGCCTTCCTGATGGCGGGAAAGGTAGGGCTGAACCTCTGCCGCAAAGCGGTAGCCGCGCTTGTACACGGTCTGGATGCAATCTTCCGGCGC
This sequence comes from Acidobacteriaceae bacterium, assembly GCA_030040655.1. Classification (GTDB taxonomy): domain Bacteria; phylum Acidobacteriota; class Terriglobia; order Terriglobales; family Acidobacteriaceae; genus Telmatobacter. The sequence continues at coordinate 11,013 of JASHTH010000481.1, forward strand.
CAACCGCGCGCGCAGCGACGACACACACTTGGGAATACTGTCGGCGGTTACATGGACGCTGCCCCACAGTTCCTGGCGCAGCTCGTCCGGCGTGACGATTTGGCCGGCATGCGCCAGCAGGACGCGCAGGGCAGCCAGTTCCTTGGGCGCCAGGTGAATGATGGCTTGCCCCCGCGATAACGTGCCGTCCGGCTCCAGGCGGAATTCGGCAAAAGCGAATCCCGTTTCCGGTCTATCTTGCAGATTTGTGGAAATCGGTCCTTTCCCGCTCAACTCGATCCTCTCAAACATCCAGCCACGCCAGGGCGGGTCGATTGTCTTACCGCTCATCCAGTGTTGGCGGTACCAAGATTCTGGAAAATCCGTCTCGGTGACGAGAAACAGTCGTGGCCTCTGCTGCCCGCGATGGTCTTGACCTCAACTTGTCTCTCGGTTTCTCGCATTGATTATGTTGTGTATTGGAGAAATTCAAGAAAATTGCGGCCGAGAATTTCCTCTCGGAGTAATCCGAATCGAGATTACTTAGTTACTAAATAGATAATAGATCATTTCGCGCTTATCGTATTCAATTGAAGAGAGTTGATAGTGATTCAATGGAAGTCCCACGAGTGCATAACCTCGGACCGCGTATCAGTAACGTTCAAAATGGGAAACCGTAACTTTTTTTCTTTTGCCGGCAAGCTCCATTCGCCGTGAGCCTCTACCCGATGCGCGATACAAGGGCAGCAGTGCCACGGCGACTACGGCACATTGGCCGTGGTCGCCACCGCCGACTCGCCGGTCCGAGCTGTGCCGGCGCGGTTCATTCGGACTTCCTCCATTGGCTCAGGCTCGCGGCACACCTTCGGCACATTGGCCATCTGCTTGAGAAATCGCTGGAAGCCGATCGTTCCCGGCTGCAGCGTAATCCAGTAGCTTTTCCGCGTCAGCAAAGGCCACTGCCGCGTGAGGAGTTGGTTCGACATGATCTTCATCCCGCACAAAAGGTTGTTTTCAGGTTGCAGGATGGTCCTTTGCGGATCCTTTTCCGGCAGATTCTTGTCGCGCTCCCAGTCGAAATCGCAGCCAAAGCGTTGGGCGTCCATGTAGGCGAGTTGAAGAAGACCTTCCTGGCGAGCGATGTGCTTGGTCACCGGATCGCGCACAGCGACGGCTGGGTCGTTATGGCGGACATCCGATGTCGGCTCCAGTCCGGCTTCGGCCCCGGCCAGCGCCTGGAAGAAATAGGCCCAGAATTGTTCCTTGTCCGCATCGCTCAAGTGCCGGTACCGCGGGCACAGGGGTCTTACATCCCGCGCCACACGACGCGAAGTGAGAAATTGCGGCGGCA
>JASHTH010000482.1 GCA_030040655.1 Acidobacteriaceae bacterium
TCGTCCTGCCGTTCGACAGTCCGCCGATGCCGGTAAGCTGATCCAGCCGGCGCGCTGGATGTCGCTCAGTCCGCTCGCAAGACCGCCACGGTCGCGTCGTCCATCTGGACGCCTTCGGAAAAGCCATCCATGGCGTCAAAGATCGACCGAACCAGTTCATCCGCGGAGTGCGTCCTGCGGGCCCGCGCAGCCTGCAGTAGGTCGTCGATTCCCCATTCCCGGTCCGAAGCACCGGACGCTTCAACTACGCCGTCCGTGTAAGCGAGGACCACATCGCCGGGATGGAGCTGCATGACCCCCTCCCGCCACGCGGCGTCTGGAAACAAGCCCACCGGAGGCCCGCACGGCTCGAGCCAGTCGAGCGATCCGTCGCGATGGACGACCACCGGCGGGTTGTGGCCGGCATTTACATACCGCAACGTGAGCGTCGCACGATTCAGCACTCCGTAAAACAGCGTCGCATAGCGGTCGGCGAGCGCCGAGAGGCATGCCTGAACGTTGACCGCCTTGAAGAGGCCGGCCAAGTCGTCTCCGATAAAATCAGCCGCAGTCCGCAGCGACGCCTGCACGCTGGCCATCATAAGGGCGGCTGCAACTCCCTTTCCTGAAGCATCGCCCACAAGCATCGCGACGCGGGCATCCTCCAGGCACGCGAAATCGTAGCAGTCGCCGCCGAGAGCCCGCATCTGCCGGCAACTCGCGCTGAAATCTACCTGACAATGGCTCTGTCCTGGGCCGCGCATGAAATGCTCCTGCACGGTACACGCCTGCAGCCAATCCTGGCTCACGTCCACCACCATCTCGTCGCTCTTCACGGGCCAACCTCCGCTCCTATGTCGATTTCAAGCGCGCAGATTCGACACCGCGCTCCAATCTTGCCGGCAAATTATTTTTCGCGAAGCATGTCGAGAATCGCAAAGCGGCTCCGACTACCGGGTGAATGCGTAGAACGGCGGCCTGACTGACCGGCTTTCCCGGAAAATCGAAATCGGGCCGTCGAATGCGGAACTGAAGAAGAAACTAGGGAGGAAAATGCAATGACGAGCTTGACCCCGTATCTTTTGTTTGACGGAAACTGCAAACAAGCCATGGAATTCTACCAATCCTGTTTCGGCGGAGAGTTGACGCAAATAGCCGTGAAGGACTCTCCAGTGAAAGATTCAATGCCCGCGTTTCAGCACGAGAAGAGCCTCAATGCCCGGCTGAAAAACCAGAACTTCGATCTCTCGGCGTCGGACTGGCTGCGGCCCGACCGGCCGCGAGTCCCAGGCAATACGGTTTGTCTTTATCTGAGCGGTGGAACGCAACAGGAACTGACCGGCCTCTTTGCGCGCCTCTCCGAAGGTGGAGACGTCACCGACCCGCTGAAGGAGATGTTCTTCGGCACGTATGGCGCGCTGAACGACAAATTCGGTGTCCGATGGATGTTTCACTCCAATCAAGGGCGCTAATCGAAAATCAATCCACCACGCAGAGAAACCAGCCAAGGAGAAAACGCATGAAATACATTCTGATGATGTCGAGCACCAAAGCCGGTGTCGCCGGGTATCACACCTGGTCGCAGAGCGACCGGGATACGCACATGCAAACCCTGGGCGCAATCGTGAAGGATCTGGTGGGGACGGGCGAGTTTGTCGCCACGCAGCCGCTGGCCGACCCGAAGGGAGCCAAGGTTGTACGCGGCGAGAAGAACGGGTTGCCGGTCACCGACGGCGTCTTTCCCGAAGCCAAGGAGTTTCTGCTCGGCTACTGGATCGTCGATGTAGCCGCACCCGAGCGTGCGTACGCCATCGCCGGCCGGATCTCCGCGGCGCCAGGGCCGGGTGGCGTGCCCACGAACATGCCGATCGAGGTGCGGCAGTTCGTGGAATCCGGAACATCCCCTAACTGAGCCCGCACCCCCGGCGGATGGACGAAAGTGCGGAGATCGCCGCAACAGAATCAAAGGAGATGCAGATGAAATACATTCTGATGATGAATACCATGCGGGCCGGGGCGGGAGTTCCTATGTGGCCCAAAGCCGATCTGCAGGCGCATATCGCATTTATGCGTGCCTTGAACCGCGACCTGGGTGAATCCGGCGAGCTGGTCTCGGCCGAAGGTCTATCCTTCCCCGACCAGGCGCGGCTGGTGCGAGCCGGCAAAAATGGAGCCCCGGTCACCGATGGCGTTTTTCCCGAGTCGAAGGAGTTTCTCGCCGGATTCTGGATCGTCGATGTGGAGAGTCCGGAGCGGGCGTATGCGATTGCCGCGAAAGTGTCGGCCGCACCCGGGCCCGGAGGAACGCCGCTCAACATGCCGATTGAAGTTCGTCCGGTGATGAGCGCGCCGCCGCCGGAGATGCTGTGACGGAAGCTGCGACAACCAGCCCGTGGGATGCCGCGTCGGAGCACCTGCTGCGTGAACTGGCGCCGCAGGTGCTCGGGGTGGTCGCCCGGCGCTTTCGCGACTTCTCCTCGGCCGAAGACGCGGTGCAGGAGGCGCTGCTGGCCGCCTTCCGGCAGTGGCCTGCGGAAGGCGTTCCGGAAAACCCTCGCGCGTGGCTGATTCATGTGGCATCGAGGCGGATGACCGACTCCGTACGCAGCGAGACGGCGCGCCGCCAACGAGAGGCCGCTTTGACAACCGAGGAGGAGCCGGCCATCGAGCCGGCGGAAATGGAGACGGAGATGGATCCCGAAGACACGCTCGTTCTCCTTTTCATGTGCTGCCATCCTGCGCTGAGCACCTCCTCGGCCATTGCGCTAACGCTGCGAGCCGTGGGCGGTCTGACCACGGCAGAGATCGCCAACGCGTTCCTGGTGCCCGAGGCGACGATGGCGCAGCGCATCAGCCGTGCCAAACAGAGCATCAAGTCATCGAAGGTTGCCTTTCGCCTGCCCGCTCCGCCGGAGCGTCTTATGCGGTTGCCCGCCGTTTTGCATGTGCTCTACCTGATCTTCAGCGAAGGCTATGCGAGCAGCATCGGCGCGCAACTGCAGCGGCTCGACCTGGCTCGCGAAGCCATCCGGCTGACCCGCAGCGCGCGGGCTTTGCTGCCCGACGACGCCGAGATCGCCGGCCTGCTGGCGCTGATGCTGTTGACCGACGCGCGGCGCGCTGCCCGGACCGGACCGCATGAGGAGCTGATCCCGCTCGACAAGCAGAACCGGAGCTCCTGGGACCGCGTCGAGATCGCTGAAGGCACGGAGCTGCTGACGCTGGCTCTGTCAAAGGGAGCCGTGGGACTCTACCAGCTCCAGGCAGCGATTGCCGCCGTTCATGACGAGGCAGCGCGAGCGGAGGATACGGACTGGCCGCAGATTCTGGCGCTGTATGAGCTGCTCCTGCGCGTGGCGCCCAGCCCCATGGTCACGCTGAATCACGCGATCGCCGTCGCCATGGTGCACGGCCCCGAACGCGGGCTGGAACGTCTCAAGGCGCTCGATACCGACGAACGCATGGCAGGGCATTACCGGCTGGATGCAGTGCGCGGGCATTTGTTCGAAATGCTTGGGGATTTCGAAAGGGCCGCGCGCCACTATCGTGCGGCCGCGGCGCGAACCACCAGTCTTCCCGAACAGAATTATCTGATGACCCAGGCGGCTCGGATCGAGGAGACTTGCTAGAGCTGGTTGCATCATTCCGGTTTTGAAAGGGCACGACTTTAGTCGTGCCGCAAAAGGCCCCAAAATCCGCGGGCTTTGGCCCCTGAAGGTCGTTCCCCGGTCGGCCAGGGGTATTCATGCAACCAGTTCTAGTGTGCATGATTCATGAATGCGCATCAGTTAGGCGTGTCATCCTGAGCGAAGTTTGCCGCGTACCGGGGCCCCCAGCGACAGGTCCTCGTCGCTGGGGTGGTTGGCGGCAAACGTAGTCGAAGGATCTGTGGCTGTCCTTCGACGAACTTCGGATTCACCACAGTAGCAACGAGACAGAAAAAGTGCCGGGGCGCTATTCGTATCGCAGGGCGGCCATGGGATCGATCCTCGCCGCTCTGAGCGCCGGCATGCAGGAGCCGGCGAGGATGCAAACGCTGATCGTGAGCACGGCCGCAATCAGTGTCAGCGGGTCCGCGGGATTGACGCCGAACAAACCGGCTCGAATGGACCGGCTTGCTACAAGGCTCACAGGGACGCCGATCAATATGCCGATCGCGAGCAGAGAGAGCGATTCTTTCACCACCATCCAGAGCAGCGCCGGCCTCGACGCTCCCAGCGCCATCCGGACGCCGAGTTCGCTGGTGCGCCGTACCACGTTGTAGGTCATCACGCCGTAGAGCCCGATGCAAGCCAGGGTAAGCGCCAGCAACGCGAAGACGCCCGCCAGTTTCGACACAAAGGTCTTCTGGCCGATCGAATCGTCGAATTGCTCTTCGATTGTTTGAGTTTTGAGAACCGGCAGGTTCGGATCGACCTCGGCAAGCGCAGCGCGAACTTCTCCGATGAGCTTTGCCGGATCGCCGTCGCTTCGGACTTGCAGCCAATAGGCATAATGCTCATCGCCGGTGAACTGCGTTACGGCAACGTAGGCGAAAGCCTCCGGCTCTTCTGTGGGGCCTCTGTGTTTCGAGTCCTGTACGACGCCCACAATGTTCCAGACTCCCGAAGCACCGGGATCGGCGATCTTGAAGGTATGCCCGATCGCATCTCCATTGGGAAAATAGCGGTCGGCGAAGGTCTTGTTGACCACGGCAGACTTCGGCGCGTCGGCGCTGTCAATCGGTTGAATCGTCCGGCCGCGGAGCAGAGGAATGCCGAGAGTTTCGAAGTAGCCGCTGGAAACTCGATTGAGCAGCGTGCTGTCCTGGTTGGCCGTCGCGGGGCGGCCGTCGATGTCGATCGGCGATCCCCAGATTCCATGATGCAGGGGCGGCGAACCGGCCAGGCTCGCGGAACGTACGCCGGGAAGCGCGCCGACGCGATCGAGGATGCGTTCGTAGAGAGCATTCAGCCGTTCCGACGGGTAACCGGCGAATTTCGGGTTCGTGTGGACGAGCAAGATATGGGTGCGGCTCATGCCAATGTCGCTCCCATGCAGGTTCCGGAGTGTTCGCAGCAGCAGCCCTGCGACGCTAAGCAAGACCAGCGAGAGACCCACCTGGGCAACGATCAATATCTTCGGCAGCAGCCGGTTCGATCGCGCAGCCGAAGCGCCCGTGCTGCGGGCACTGGCGTTAAGCGCGCCCGAGACATCGATGCGCGAGCCGCGCACAGCAGGAGCGATCCCGAACAGAATTGCCGTCATGATGCAAGTGGCAAACGTGAACAGCAGAACGCGCAAATCCGGCGTCGCGGAAAGAGG
>JASHTH010000483.1 GCA_030040655.1 Acidobacteriaceae bacterium
TGCCGGCTCGGTATCTCGAGGGGCCTTTCGCATCCAGCGCAGCACTGTGCGCTCGGAAATCTCCAACCCGAGCATCTTCAACTCGCCGTGGATACGCGGCGCACCCTAGGTGCGATTCTCGGCCACCCTGCGAGAGATCAGCTCCCGCAGCTTTCGACACGTGGGCTTCCTTCCCACAACGGGATGTTTGCGTGACAACCATTTCCAGTACAGCCTGAACCCGGCGCGATGCCAACCGATGACGGTCTCTGGCCGCACGACAACAAGTGCACCTTTCCATCCTGCCCAGCATCGACGCAGCAGAACCCAGAAGGCCCGATCCGACCTGGCGAGGCGAGGCCGAGGCTGTTTCTGCGTGAACGCGGCGAGCTGCTGCCGCAATGCGAGGTTTTCAAGGAGAAGATCGCGGCGGGAGCGAACGAGCCCAGCTGTCAGCGTCAAGAGGAGCGTCAACAGACGTAACATGCTCCATTTTCGCATCGATTCACTGAACCAAAGTGAGCGCTCCAACCGCCTGATTCAGCACGTGTTCGGCGTTTTGGCGAAACACAACGTCGAAAAAGCATTGTGCAAGGGCGGCCTATCGCACGCGATGTCCGAGTTTCCTCGCAGGCGGAAATGGAGCCAGCATTTTGGTCACGTTGTCAGACAACCTCGCAAATTACTTTGTCAGCGAGGGCAATTGCGGCGGCTCTGCCAGCAGAGTGTGGTGAGGTGAGAAAGACAAGGCGAAGGCTGCTGCGGGCAGCTTGAAGGGTAAGACGGGGCGTCGAGCAGTCTGCAAGGCGCCCCGCGGCTGGCAAGATCGTTATTTCTTGCCGTGATCGTGGCTCCAGGGCAGCAGGAGCGTGAGGTTGGCGGTGCCGATGCTGAGACCGCCGGTGAATCCCGTACTGGAGAACGCGGTGTTGAGTGTGGTCGCGGCGGCCGGGTCGAGAGTGACGCCGATCCCGTCGATCTGGAGCACGGACTTATCGGGCACCAGCGGCAGAGTGGGGGCGGGAAGGGCGAGGTCGAAGAGCGGCGCGCGGCCGACGAGGGTACCATTGGTGACGACGAGAGCGGTGACGACGGTGGGGCCGCCGCTGTTATCTGCGAGGAATTCGAGGAATTCGACTTTATTGGTGCCAGAGGTGAAGGTGAGTCCGCCACCGTGCAGAATCTCAAACAGGCCTGTGTCCAGGTCGATGGCGCCGGTGGTAGCGGCGAAGTTGAAGATGCCGTGCCGGTGTTCGGCTAAACCTGAAGGGGTGACGGTCACACCGAGACCGGTGAGGGTGGCCGCAAGCCCAGAAGCAAAGGTAACCTTGGTGTTGCCTCCTTGAATTGCTTCGGTGTTCTGGGCTTGAGCTACGGTGGCGGCCAGCATCATAGAAAGGACCACTGCGGGCACCGCAAAGGTTGTTCGATGGATAAAACGGTTCATTCTTGTATTCCTCCTATTCGTCTTACATGTTCGTTCCGGCCAGCAGACCTAAAGCCTGGGCCCTGTCTCGGAACAGGACACCTAGATCGAACACGAGGTCGGGGCAACTTGCAAAGGGGAGGAAATTCGAATAGAGATGCTAATGTACTTTCACATTTCCGCAAATGTATCAGGCGCAAGCGTTTTCAGTCAAGGCCGCCGAAAGCCGGCAAGCGCAAGAGGGCCCTGGGTTGGGGTTGTGCCTGTTTTGTCGGCAACTCGTCACTATGCCGTTTGTTCGCCTTTGGACCGCCGGGTTGGGGAAGAGTCGGCGGTGACACGCCCCGAACTGGGATCACCTAGGGTAGGGGTGTTGGGGCGCGTGTTGGGTATATCTGTTTCGCGACTTCAATTGCACTAAGTTGCACTGCTATCTCAGGGCCGTTGTCCCCGCCCGTGGACCACGTTACTCGGGTAACCTGCGAGCGGTCGGCTCGCGGTGCATTTGGGGCTCTTCCGTGGCAAAAAGAAATTAAAGCAAAAGGCGGCAACTCATCATTGGTGATCGGACGATTGCGTACCCGCGTATCGAACCACTGGGCGCCACGGAGAGTGAAACTGTGAACACAAGATCGATTCTTTTCAGGCTCATGCTTTTCCCGCTTGTAGGCACCGTCGCCCTTCCGGCGCCGGCACAGACGGCCACATCAAGTGCCTCAACGCAGGGGACGTCCAAACCTTCCGCTTCGCATCAGCAATCTGCTGCCGACGCCGCAGCGCGGCGGCAACTCGCAGCCTACCTAGCGGATTTCCAAACCCATCCTACGGACGCTGCCCTGCGCGACCAGATCGTTGCGTTGGCTAAGAGCATGAATACGCCTCCGCCGATTCCCCAATCGGCGGAGACCGACTACGCCCAGACCACAGCGCAACTCAGGGTCGCAACCACTCCGGACGCTTTCAAGGCCGCCGCCAAACTCTATGAGCAGGTGGCCGTGCAGGCTCCCTGGTTCGCCGACGCCGATTACAGCGCCGCCACCGCCTACGCGCAGGCCGGCGACTTCGAAGGGGCCCTCCGTAACCTCGCTCTTTATCAGGCTGCCGTGCGCCCTGGCATTGACCCCCACAATGCCCAGCAGTTCGCGCGCGATCTCGAACACCAACAAGCCGATCAGCAGTTTCAGCTGGCGTTGCAGCAGTTCAAGGCCAATCACACCGACGCCTCCCGGCAGCAGGTGATTCGCCTCGCCCTGGCCATGGACCCTCCGCCGGACATTCCCGAAGAGGCTCGCGCATATTATGTGAGGGCCGTCGTCCTCGGCGATGCCGCTGTGGACAATCCTTCCTATCAGAAAGGCGTCATCGACGACTACAAGGCGGCCTTGCTTATCGCTCCCTGGTGGGGGGAGGCGTACCGGAAGCTGTCCAGCATCCAGAAAGCCGCTGGCCAGTATGACGACGCCATTGCGACCCTGAACCTCTACTTGCTCCTTCAGCCCAGCGACGCCCGCGAGACCCAGGACGAAATCTACCGGCTCTCGGCCCTTGCGCAGATCGCGGCCGATACCGAAGCGAAGATGCAAATGGAAGAAGAGCAACGGAAAGAAGAGCAACAGAAAATCATCGAGGAGCAGAAGAAAAAGCAGATGGCCGACGCGCAAGGCGCCAATGGCACGGTGGAGGGAAGATGGTATGAAATCCCCAGTGCGGGTGACTATTTTGTCGGTGGCTTGGATAAGCCGCAATGCGACTACTTTGTCAGCCAAAAATCTGGAAGATGGACGATCAAAAATAGTTGCGGCCGTCCTGGCTGGGTCATCGACAAAATAGCGGTCCACGCTCGCGTGCTCTCCTTCAAGCTTTCGGTACGCGACCCTGGATTCGCGTTCTCCACGGTCGCCGTCAACTTCGGGCTCTCCGCCGATGGAAAAACATTGGAGGGACAAGAGACCATCTATGACAAGGGCTTCGTGCCTCTCGACAACCACCCCGTCCAGTGGATTCGCAGAGACGAGTAACAAGAACCAAGAATTGAACCGGGCGCCTTTCGATAGGGACGAAGGTCCTTATCAACGCGCCCCAACGATTCGTTGCTCCATCCGTCATGCATGATGCGGAATACCCACACTTCGCGTGATTTTGACCCAGTGGGTGTATTGGCAGCTATCGTCAGTTTTCCGATAGCATTTCGATGCGTTCGGTCACAAGCGTATCGATTGGAGCTTTTGTTTGGCCAGCTTCAAACCGAGCTGTTTTTCCAGCGCGACAGTCATCGATGGAAGATCAATCGCGTCTGAGGAAGCAGCGTTCGGCGGAATGTCGTCGGGCCCAAAATCGAGCAGTGCATCGTAGCGACCTGCGAGCCCTGTCCTGTCAATCACGGAAAGTGGCAGCCCCATGCCCAATGGGTCCGCAATCTGCTGCATCGTCAGGTTGAGCATCTCAAGACGGTGCTCGTGGCTCTGGCTCAACTCGCGAGAAAACATCCCACAGTGTGCCGGGACCGCCTTGTACGGCGGAACCACGTTGGGATACTTTTTCTCGTCGGCCGGAAACGAGGAAAGCGTGCAGGGCGCACCCTCGGGATGAGGTTTCAGTCCCAATCCCGGCTTTGCCACAACAAGTCCAAATACCTGTCCTTCGCGCGTCTCCATATGAGCGGCGAATTGAAAACGGTCCGCGAGCAGCGAACGCACCATTTGGCGTATCTCGTTGCGGCTCGGGTTGCGTTCCGCACGGGCCTCGATGGTGAACCAGTCGTCCTGGGCCCACTTTGGCAATACCTCCTGCGCCTCACGTCTCGTTTTTGAACTTCGGAGACCGTACGCGAAATTGATCAACCACGGGAGCGTCACATTCCATGAAAAGAGGCCGCCGGGCGGAGGCGCTTCCTCGCCCGCCGGGTTCAGTAACTCCACACCTTCGGGAACGAATTCCTGGGTACAGGGCCGAACGTAGGCGGCGTCAAATGCAAGGTTATGAGCATCGCGTGTTGCCGTGGCCTGACCAGACGAGGGTGGCACATACGGGGAGCGCGGTCGCGATAGCGAGCCTGAACAACGCAAGGGTTTTGTCGAGTTTGCACGGATGAAAGACCTTTGCTGGCCTCCTGCTGCGACGAGTCGGAGGCTAGATCGTCAGATGCGAAAGCTTGCTTTGCCGCAAGGGATCAAGATTGGCATAGTATTGGGCCTTAGCGCCCATTGACGCCGCTCAGGTAGGATTGGCGACAAACCGGAACATTGGATCGCGGTCGGCCTCCGCGCATTTTTTGGGAGGCTTCAAGCCTTCGGCTCCGAACGGGGCGTCAACTGTCGCGCAGGATCGCTGACGGAGAGATGACGGAAGCGCGTCGCGCGGAGACCATGTTCGCAATCGTGATCACCGCGGCCGACCAAAGGGGAGCGATCAGCCACGCCTGGAATGGTGCTGAGGTGACGGCTGGCATATGGGCCGTGAGAATGCGGAACAGCGCGAAGGACAGGAATGTCCCCATCACTGAGCCGACAGATTTGAGTCGGCCTGCGTTCTTCGCAACCAAAAAACGATACGCCAGCGTTGCGCTCTATTTTGCGTACCAAAAATTTTTGCCGCGGGAATCGATCGCGTTGCTCCCAGTACCGCAAGCCAAGAGACGCGGCGCTTACAAAAAAGGCATTCAAACTGAGCCCCATTGCGCGAAATGATTTCCTCCGATGTTTCTTGCCCATACAGCGATGGCACTCTTCATAGTGTTGGGGGTCGTTGCGATATTCACTGTGGCAACCCATAAAGATAAGAAGCTTAAAGGGGACCGACCAGGGCAGTCGAAATCATCGGCGAGATGGCGCTGATATTGACCATGCTCGCTGGAAGCTGGTTTACGCTCCGAAATCTGGCCCCGTGATTTCAGACTGACCCACTACCCCCTGTTATCAACAG
>JASHTH010000484.1 GCA_030040655.1 Acidobacteriaceae bacterium
GTAAAGGCTCATACCCTCTGCTGATAAGGATACGCCGGTGCGGATCGCCGCGGCCCTGCGGGGCGCGAAAGACGCCTCGGCGTGCACAGACCCAGCGGTTCACACGGGGCTGTTCTCGCAGTCTCCCTCCGCGAGGCCAGGCAAGCCTTCTTGAAGCTTAGAGTTTGAAGAATCGATCAAAGAGAGTGCCCTCGTCCGTTGTCGGCTCTTGAAAGGCAGCGATCCACCGATCCAGAACTCTGCGTGCGATCGGCGGGTCCTCCATCCCGCGCCGCTGGACCCGCTCGAAGAGAACCTCGGCCGGCGCGGCGAGATAGTGCAACTCGACGGAAGCGCCGAGCGCCCGCGCGCCTTCGCGGAGCGCGTCGCGCTCCGACCGTCCCCAGGTGCCCCATTCGATGATTACGCAAACGCCGCGGGCCAAAAGCTGCTGCGCGAGTTTCCATTGCAGCGCCTCGATCTTCGCCCGGGCCGCTTCGTCGTAGAGATCGATGCCCAGATCGTCCATCCACTCGTCGGGACAGAATCGGATGGCGCCGCGCTCGGCTTCGAGCTTCCGCGCGTGCGTGGTCTTGCCCGCGCCGGGAAGGCCGCAGACGAGGATCAGGGCGGGGCGACGGCCAGGAAAATGGTTCATGGTCTTTAGATTATTCAGGCAGGCGCTGTTCCGGACCCGGCGTTTGGTGCGCTTTTGACCTATCCCAGGTCCCAAAACAGGGACCTGAGGCACCCATTTTCTTCATGGCGCCGAGGTGATTCGAGAGGTTCACACGTTGCACGCCATCTCGAGCTCGATCGCGCCGTCCTTCTCGCGCACGAACTGGCGGCCGGTGAGTCGGAGTCCGCAGCGCTCGTAGCAGCGGCGGGCGCGCAGGTTCTTTTCGGTGACCTTGAGGCGCACCTGCGAGGCGCCGATGGTGCCGGCCCATTTTCTCACCGCGGCGACCAGCAGGGCTGCAGCACCGGTTCCTCGGGCCTCGGGATGAACCCACATGGCGATCAGGTCTACGGTCGAGGCGTCCTCGTTCTCCTGCACGCCGGCCACCATGCCGCGCGGCTTGCCGTCCGCTTCAAGCAGGAAGGTCACATTCGGCGCGATCCAGCGCCGCCAGTTCTCTTCGGTGCGATTGACTTCACGCTCGAGCGTTGAGCCGAAGGCTTCCGGCTCGTTGGAGAGCGCTTCAATGCGAAGGGCTCTGAGCACCGGCACATCGGCAATCTCAGCGCGCCTGACGGTGAAGTGCATTTGAGTCTGATCTTACGTGGTGCGGCGGGGATCGTGAGGTCCAACCCTGGCGGGCGGCGGAGTCCCTACTGCTTCACACAGCAAGTAGGTATTTCAAAGGTACAGGGGCATCCACGGAATTCTGGTTCCAATGCTCCACGAGCTTCTGAGGTATCCCAGGTCCGAACACACGGACCTGGGCACCCAAATCTCGTGATTTTTCCCGGAAGAAGCACAGGCGATCAGCAGCCTCGCTTGCAGCGCTCCATGATGGCCTTGTGCAGGCGCTCGCGAAGGCCGTTGGGCAGCTCGTAGAGGGTGTGGGAGCGGTAGATCTCGATGGTCTTGCGCGTGGTGTTGAGCGTCACCACGCAGTGTTCACAGCCGCGCAAATGCTCTTCGATCTCGCTGCGGGTCTCGGCGGCAATCGAGCCGTCGATCAGGTCGTCGAGCATCGCGATAAACTCAGTGCACGTCACTTCTCACCCACCTTTTTCCTCTTGAAATAGCGGCTGAGCCGTTCGCGCAATTGCAGCCGGGCGCGCAGCAGGCGCGACTTCACGGCCGGGATGCTCAACCCCAGCGTCTCCGCCGTTTCTTCTGTAGATAGACCCTCTACGTCGCGCAGGACGAAGACGACACGAAAGCCCTGCGGCAGTCCCTGGATGGTTTTGCGAAGGATTCTGTTCAGCTCGGACGTGGTATAGTTCTGCTCCGGGTCGGGAGCCCAGTCGGCCAGGTCGCGGGGCACGCTGCCTTCCTCGGTCTCCACATCTTCGTCGATGGAGACCATTTTGCCGGTGCGCCGCCGCCGCAGGCGCATCAGGCTTTCGTTGACCGCGATCCGTACCAGCCATGTGTAAAACTTCGAGTTCCCCTGAAACTGGTCGAGCTTTTCATAGGCCTTGAGGAACGCGTCCTGCATCACGTCCTCGGCGTCTTCGCGGTTCTGCGTAATGTGCTGCGCAATGCGGAAGATCTGCCGATCGTATTTGCGGACGAGTTGGTCGTAGGCCGAGACATCACCGCTGCGCGCCCTGTCCACCAGGGCCACGTCGGGATGCCGCTCGTTCTCCGCTATGGGTTGGATGGTCGCCATGGGGCTGGGATGCGGAAATCCTTTAGGGATGGCACGAAAGGTGCAGGGTCCCGGAAACTCCAGTTTACCGGAGAGGATGGCGCGGGACCAACCGGAGGCTAGGGTCCCGGGCTCAAGCGATCGCACTTACGGCTTGCGGCGCGGTCCGAAAGGGAACGGAGTGATGTCGAACGGACTGGCAGCGTAAGGAAAGCTCTCCGGCGTGATCTGCTGGCCGAGAAGGCCGCCACAGAGGCCAATCTGGCTCGGAGCTCACCCTCTGCATCCAAAGTGGTAACGCGAGCGATTCGTCGCACCGCGCGCCGGGCCGATTTCAGCTTAAAGTAATCCTATGAGGGCCGCAGTTTCCCTATCTTCCCCTTCGGGGTTTTGGCGCTGGCTGGCGGGTGCGCTGGTCGCGCTGCTGGCCGTGGCGCCGGTTCCTGGGCATTCGAGCGTCGACACGACGACGAAATCGTCTCACCACTCCTCGTCGAGCAAGGTGGAAGCCTCGTCCCACAAGACCGCGACGCACCACGTGGCGCGGCGGCATGGGCGCCGGCCTGGAACGCGGGCTTCGCGCATCAAGCGCACGGCGCGCATTCGCCAGGCCTTTGTCGCCTCCACGGAGTTGCGGCCCATGGCCCAGCAACTGGCCACGATGCGCAGCCCGGCAGCGTATGTGGGCGTGACCAA
>JASHTH010000485.1 GCA_030040655.1 Acidobacteriaceae bacterium
CACAGCCACGTCGAAATTGTTCGGCTTTTCGAGCGCGGCCTGCCCGCCCAGCGAGAAGATCCCGACTTTGTAGCCGGTCTTGCCCAGGTTGCGCGTGGGCATGGCCGCGGGCGTCTTGGGATTCGACGGCAGCGCAGGCAGAGTCTTCGGCGTGTCGGCCAGGGCTGCCGGCGCCAGCAGTGCGGCCGTTACCGCTCCGCCGGCCTTCAAAAACTCGCGGCGGCCGTGTTTGTGCGAAGAAAAGGACTCGTTCGTAGGCATGGAATACCTCCCTGAAACCTGCAAGATTCAGGCGGGTTCAGGATATACCCGGAGCAGGTTGGGGAAAGATCTTTGTTCGGCGAATTCTCAGCTTGAAAGAATCGGCGCTATTGGCTCTTCACGACTTGAAAGCTCTGCGGCACCGGTGGCGCGGGAGCATAGTACGCGTTGCCGTCTTGCGTGGCGAGGATGGTGCATTTTCCGGCTGCCAGCAGTGAAGCCATCGCTCCGGAGACGCTGCAGACTTTGGGCGTCTCCGACGCGAAACTTACCGGGAGCTCCGAGCTGGCGGTTGCATGCAAGCGTAGTTTCGACCCCGCATCATACGTGCCCTTGATCTTAGGGAAGTCGATCGTCTGCGCTTTGACGATCGAGAACTTGGAGGGGGCCACGCTGCTGTCCAAAAATCCCGGCGCAACGGCGATGGCTTTCACTGTGGTTGTACTGTCGATCAGGATCGGACGAGTGTATTTCGTTGTATTGATCGAAGGTTCTTCGCCGTGCAGAGCGTAATAGATGACAGCACCCGGCGTCTCATCCCGGAGCTTGACCGAGAGGGGCGCGATGTAAGGCGGTCCTTCCTCGGGGTGGAACGTGGGCGGCGCGGCTTGCGGGGGAACGACTGCGGCGCTCGAAATTGCGCTCTCCAAATAACCCGCCGACACCGCCAACGCCTTGATCGTCTCCGCTTTTGCCGGGGTGATCGCCGACTTATACACGCTCGAAGCCGTGGTCGGCGTCGTGCCATCGATCGTGTAATAAATCGCCGCGCCCTTTGTGCTGTCGGAGAGAGTCACAGACGCTTTCGAGGTGTAGGAGCCGCCCGACACCTTGAAAACCGGCGTTGCCGCAGGCGTGGGAGTGTGGTACTCCCATAGATCGTTCAGAAGGCCGTAATTGGTGGTGGATGAATCGAAACCCGCGCCCTCCAGGAGCCAGAGATTGCCGTCGGCGTCGGTCCAGTTGACACTCGCGTGCCGGCCGCCGGGCTCATTGGTTTGAGCGGTGTCGCCGGTGCTGGCCGGATACACACCGGGCACGCCGCATGCACCCACGCCGCTTGTGCAGTCGCCATTGGCCAGCGTGTCGAGTCCATTCATCCAGGTCCATTCGCCGGTGGGCGGATGGTACACCCAAAGATCGTTGGGAAAGCCGTCCGAAGTCGCCGTTACATCTCCTTGGCCGCCGAAGATCCAGATGTTTCCATACGCGTCCGTCCAGCCGTAAGCATCGATGCGGCCGCCGGGGTAATTCCCCACCGCCGGGGCGCCCTCGGTTCCGTAGACGCCGGGATTCGCCGCACCGTCGGCTGAAACCTTACTGTTGCCCGAGATCCAGGCCCACTCGTTGGTGTCGGGATTGAATTCCCACAGGTCATTGAGGAATGTTTGCTCGTTGTCGGCAAAATATCCGTTGCCGCCGAAGAGCCAGAAGTTGCCATGGCTGTCGGTCAAGCCGACCGCGTTCGCTCGTGCTCCGGGAAAATTCGCCTCAGCAAACTCTCCCTGTGTGCCGTACGATCCGGGCTCGCCGCAGAAAACCTGCGTGGGGTAAGTGGTGTGCAAGGGCGAGCAGCTCGAGCCGATGGTGCTGCCGCCGCCCATCCAGGTCCATTCCTTGGTAGACGGGTCGAACTTCCAGAGGTCGTTCAACCATCCCATCGTGCCGCTCGAGTCGAAACCCAGTCCGCCAAAAAGCCACAGATTCCCGCTCTTGTCGATCCAGGAAACGGCGTTGATGCGGCTTCCCGGGATGTATTTTGTTCCGGTTGCACCCGGCTGAGCCGGATAATCGCCCGCCGTACCCCCGTTGGCGCTGGGCACGGTGCAGCTCCCGCCGAGCCAGGTCCACTCGCCGTAGGTGCCGAGCGTGGGGTCGAACTCCCACATGTCATTCAGGTAGCCGTAGCTGCTGCCGGCGTCGTATCCAAAGCCGCCAAAGAGCCACAGGTTACCGCTCGCGTCGGTCCACGAGACGCCCGAGTAGCGGCTGCCGGGCATGCTGGTGGAATTGAAGGCGCCCGCCGTGGACGGGCACACGCCATTGTGGCCATAATCGGTGCCCTGGATCGTCGTGCTGCCGCCCATCCATGCCCATTGGCCCTTCGACGCGCTGTACTCCCACAGATCATTGGGGAATCCCTGGTTGCCGTCGGCGTCGTCGCCGAAACCGCCAAAGACCCATTCGTTGCCGCTTTTGTCGGTCCAGTAGATCGAGTCGAATCGACCGCCGGGAAGATTGCCGGATGCAAATTGTCCCTGGGAACCGTAGACGCCCGGCCGCGCGTAGACATTGAAGTTGCTGCCGTCGGGCGTGTAGTCGGACCCGAAAGTGCTGTTTCCTCCCACCCAGGTCCACTCGCCCGCTTGGGCGCTGGCCGCGGGACACGCGGCTGCCCCAAGCAGGACGCAGAGCCATCCGGTCAAGATCTTAACTTCACGTGCAAGGGCTCCATGGCGCTGAGGAGCAAGATGAGAACGAATCCTCAAGAAAGGAACGATGGCTGATTTCATCGAGGAGGCCTCCCACGCCTCGGGGGTAAGCGGGGAAAAAGAGAATCAGAGTTTAAGTCTTTGGCGGAACTATAACAAAAATCGCGCAGCCTTCCCTCGCCCATTGCGGAATTCACGCTCGCCTGACCCGTTACGGAAATACCGTACGCCGATACGGGCGCAGACGCGGTATCGCCGCCAGGCATTGGCGATGATTTTCTTCTTTGCGAATCGCTTGCTGTTATTTTGCCTTCACGACGATCGTCTGCGATATCGCAGGTGCCGGCCCATACTCCGCATTGCCCGCCTGCGTGGCGGTAATTTTACAGTTGCCCGCGGCGAGAAAGTTTGCGGTCGTCGACTTCGATATGCTGCAGATCTTGGTGGTCGTCGATACGAAGCTGACAGCGAGGCCCGAACTGGCGGTCGCCTTCAGAGTCAGCGTCTTTCCCACCGTGTACGATTGCGTGATTTTGGACCAGGAAATGGTCTGCGCTTTCAGGATCGTGTAAACCGCCGTTGCCATCGCGCTGTTCAGGTCTCCGGCCGCTACTGCGATGGCATTCACCGTGGTAGTTTTCGCAATGGAAAGTGCGCTCGTGTACTTTGTGGAAGCGCTCGTCGGCGCTGCGCCATCCAGCGTGTAGCGAATTTCGGCGCCCGGAGTCGTGTCC
>JASHTH010000486.1 GCA_030040655.1 Acidobacteriaceae bacterium
GGCTTCGCGGATCCGCTCCAGGCACACCTCGCGCCCCAGCACAGCCATGGTTTCAAATAGCGGCGGAGCATTTTTGCGTCCGCAAACAGCGACGCGAATGGGCTGGAAGGCCTGCCCGGCCTTCAGGCCTAGAGACGTTGCCGCTTCGCGCAAAGCCTTTTCCAGCGAATCGTGATCGAAGGCGGCCGTGGCGAGAACCCGCTCGGCGTGCTGCAGCACGCGTCGGGCGAGCGCGGCATCGCCCTTCTGCGGAATCAGCTCGGCCGGGTCGTAGGGCGCAAGTTCCTTCGCAAAGAAGAAGTCGGCTGCTGGCACGGCGTCGCGCAGCAATTTAATGCGCTCGCGGATGAGCGGCGCGACGGCGAGCAACTTGTCCGGAGTAGCGCGCAGACCGGCCTGCTCGAAGAAGGGCTGCAGGTTGCGGCCCAGTTCGTCAAGGGGCATTGCGCGGATATGCTCAGCGTTGAGCCACACGGCTTTGGGATCGAACGGGTCGCTTTCCGAAAAATTCACGACAGCGTTGGCGCGGTTGACGTTGTTGAGCGTGAATGCGGCGGTGAGCTCATCGAGCGTGAGGAACTCGCGATCGTCCTTGGGCGACCAGCCCAGCAAGCAGAGAAAGTTGACGAACGCCTGGGGTAGAAAGCCGGCATCGCGATAGGTGGTCACGCTGACGACCTGGCCGTGCCTGCGCTTCGAGAGCTTGGCGCCATCCGGGGCAACGAGCAGGGGTAGATGCGCGAACTGCGGCGGCTCCACGCCAAGCGCTTCGAAGATCAGCAGATGCTTGAAGGTGTTGGTCAAGTGATCCTGGCCGCGGATGATGCGGGTGATCCGCAGGTCGGCGTCATCTGCACACGAAGCGAGGTGATAGGTCGGCATCCCATCCGACCGAAGCAAAGCGAAATCTTCGACCTCCTCGGCAAGTTTGGATTGCGTGCCGTAAACCGCGTCGTCGAATTGCAGAATGCGGGCGGCGCCGAATTCCGCTCGTGTGTCGCGAGGCACGCGAAACCGCAGCGCAAACGGCTCACCCGCAGCGGCGCGGCGGTCGGACTCTTCACGCGACATCTCGCGCATGCCGGGATTGCACAGCCAGGCTCCCTGCGCGGCGGAGTGGTCACTGTCATCGGTACGCGCCGGAGTGAAGTCGCGGTAAGCAAGTCCCTTGGCAAAGATCGCTTCAGCCGCCTGGCGGTGCAGAGCAAGCCGCTGGGATTGCTTGTACTCTTCGTCCCAGTTCAGGCCGAGCCAAGCTAGTCCCTCAAAGAGGGACTGCACGCCGGCCTCGGTGTTGCGCTCCACATCGGTGTCGTCCACCCGCAGCACGATTGTTCCCTGATTGCGACGCGCAAAAAGCCAGTTGAAGATGAAGGTGCGCGCGCTGCCCACGTGGAGAAAACCGGTCGGCGACGGCGCAAAACGGACGCGGGGAGCAATTGCGGGTGGCGCGGAATCGGACATTGTGCTCGGATTGATTCTAGCTGGCTACGGTGGGCGCCAGCCTGCAACCGTCCGCTATCGGCTCGACATTGAAGCGTCACATTGCGGCGCGCGTCACCTCAGTGCGCCGTCAGGCAGCCTGCGTTGTGCCTCAGCGAATGAAGAGCGGGCATTCCGCAGTTGGCGGAATGCCCCCGATGCCAGCGCGATGTGACTATTTCTTGTGGTGGTGTTCAGGCGTATAAGGCAGCAATAGCGTAATATTCGCTGTTCCGACTTGGGTCCCTCCAGCCAGTGCATTGGATCCGGTGAGATTAAATGCCGTGTTCAGAGTCGATGCGAATGACGAGTCGAGAGCCAGACCAACATCTTCGATCTGGAGAACTGCCTTGTCCGGCGTTAACGGCAAGGTGAGAGTGGGCAACGTCAGGTCGAGGATTGTGGAGCGGCCCTGAAGCGTTCCGTTGACGGAGACCAGCGCTGTCAGTACGGGTGAAGAACCCGTTGTGTCGATAATGAAGCTGTAGAGCTCAACGTCGGTCGTAGTCGAGGGGGTTGAACTGCTGGACGAACTGGTAGCGGAGAAAACCACTTCGCCACTGTGGACAATCTGGGCCATGCCGCTGGCAAGATCGATCGCGCCACCATTGACGCCGAAATTGGCATTCTCGCGGTGATGTCCGAAGCGACCAAAACCGGCAACATCGATTCCCAAGCCGTTGATTGTCGTGACAAACCCCGAGGTTCCGGCGAAGATGGTGCGGCCGCCCTCGATCGGTTGAGCATCTTGTGCTTGCGCTGCCGGAGTTGCCAGCAGGGCGGCGACAGCCATGGCCGAGGCGGCCATGGAAATTTGCTTTAGTAGAGGGTACATCTTGTCTTTCCTCACTTTCTATTTATCAGGGCCGAAGATCCGCGCTGCCGAAGCACAGCCCATAATGAATTCAGGAGCCTTGGACGAGCCGCAGACAAAATGTAGCTAGAAGCTGCTGACCCAGTCTTCGCGGTCAAGAATAGATTACGCTCTTCCTTTGTTCTCGATAACTTACGGAGGTGTGATTACCTTCCGGACTGCGGCTGTAATTACCTTCGTGTTGTCCGGCACGACAAACATTCGCAGGTCATTTGACTCCGTTTGATTGGGGCAATATGGCGCTCAGGATCACGACGGAAGATCAAGTTGCGAACGCCGGATACATGACACTCGACGTCATTTTGCCTGCAGCGATTTTTGCCCCGCTGCCTGCCGGATCGCTTCCATCTCCTCCAGCGAGCGCCCCTTGCCGGCGAAGCTCAGGCAAAGGTGCGGGCCTGCGGCGATACGCCTCCCCAAAAAGACAAGTGCTTTCCATTATCTTGCGCTTAGGAGGAGGAACTACGCTGCGCTACACTGACATCGCCTCGCCCCTGGTACGAGACATCCGGCAGGCCAGGAGGAAGCTCTGTGGCTGATCGGGGCAAACGGATCGTTCTTGCGGCCAGCGATTCCGAATCCAGCGAATACATGCGCAGCGCCTGGCGGCAGATGCTGCTTGCAACCCTGCCCGCTCGCTATGCCCGAGTTATGGGCACTGACTGGAGCAGCCGCAACGAAATTGCGGGCGACGGCCAGGCCAAATACGTACCCAACGGGCTCCGCGTCATCGAATCGCTGCTGCTCGAGGATTTTTCGCCTGCCGACATCGCCGTCTGTTACGCCGATCAGCTGCCGCTCTTCGTCGGCGACGACACGCGCGTCGTGGGCATCCATGCCCACAACCCCCTCGGCATCACCTTCGCCACCGATGTCTACGCGGGGCTCTCCGGCCGCGATTGCGAGCCCATCAACGCCGCGGAATTCCGCCGCCTCATCCTCAATCCCGCCTTGCAGCGCCACAAGCACCATCTCCGGCTTATCGTCGGCGGGCCAGGCTCCTGGCAGATCGAGCATAAGAGCCTGCAAGACGAGTGGCGCATTGACTGCCTCGTCCACGGCGAGGCCGAGGAGATCATCCGGCCTTTGTTCCGCGACGCCGCCGAAGGCCGGCCGATTCCCCGCAGGGTGGAGGGCCATAGCCCCAAACTCGAAAGCATCCCCACCATTCGTCACCGCTCCACATTGGGCGTGGTCGAAATCACCCGTGGCTGCGGCCGCGGCTGCCAGTTCTGTTCCGTCGCGCTGCGCAGCGGCAAAAGCATTCCCCTCGCGCAGATTGTCGAGAACGCGCGTGTCCAGGCCGCCGAGGGCGCAGACGCCATCATGCTCACCACCGAGGACCTGTTTCTCTATGAGCAGGGCCCGCGCTTTCGAACCAACACGCCCGCGCTCAGGCGGATGTTCGAGGCCGTCGCCGCCGTCGAAGGTGTCCGCTATATCGGCCTCACCCACGGCACCATCGCGCCGGTTGTCGTCGAGCCTTC
>JASHTH010000487.1 GCA_030040655.1 Acidobacteriaceae bacterium
GAGTTTGTGGTAATCACGATTGAGGATATGGAGGGCAGGCCGTCCAACGGGAAGCTGCGCATTCCACCGGCGTCGGCGGTGGTGGCGATGGAAGCCACGCCTCATTGAAACATCGATCCGCTGCCGAGGGTTGAGAAGCCAGCCGCTTGGGGGTTGCGAGACGTAAGCCGGCATCTCGGGATCTTTCCGCAGGTCAACGAGTGACTCGGCGATTTGCACTAACCCGCTAGCGCGGGAGGGGATGCCTCTGTGGGCTTTGGATAGAGTGTTGGACACCCGAGGAGGTGTCCATGACACATTTACGCCGTCGCATGCAGGAAGATCTCCGGCTGCGCAACTTCTCCGAACGCACGGTTCGCCACTACACCCACACCATTGCCGAGTTCGCAAAGCACTTCGGCAAGTCACCTGATCAACTGGGTCCAGAGCATGTTCGCACCTACCTGCTGTTCCTTCTCAACGAGCGCAAGCTTGCGTGGGGAACGATCCAGGGCGCTCGATCAGCGCTGAAGTTTCTCTATACGCGGACTCTGAAGCAGACCTGGTTCGATCAGGAGGTCATCAAGCCCAAGATACGGCGCAAGCTGCCCACGGTTTGGAGTCGCGAAGAAGTGTGCGCTCTTCTCGGCGCGGAGATGAACACCAAGCATCGTGCGCTGCTCGCCCTGTACTACAGCGCAGGTCTCCGCTGTCAGGAAGCGCTGGATCTGAAGGTGACCGATATCGACAGCAAGCGGATGGTCATCCACGTCCGCGAAGGCAAGGGCAAGTTTCCGCGCCAGGTCATGCTGTCACCGAAGCTTCTGGAGATCCTGCGCGTGTACTGGCGCTGGCGCAAGCCCAAGGACTGGCTCTTCCAAGGGAAACGGTTGGGGGAGCCGCTGAAGGCGAACGCAGTTCGCGTGGTGTGCCAGAAGCTGCGCAAGCAACTTGGTATCAAGAAGCCGCTGAGCCCGCACGTTCTGCGGCACTCGTTCGCGACACATCTGCTGGATGCCGGGACTGATCTGCGCAGCATTCAGTTGCTGCTCGGTCATCGCGATCTCGAGACCACGTCCCGGTACCTGCATGTTTCCGAAGCCCGGCTCCGCGCCACACCGAGTCCGCTGGATGATCTGCCGATCCAGATTCCCCGAACTGCACAGGGAGGGAACAGAGCAGCATGACCGGACATCGGCTCGAAGTGGCCGATGTCTTCCGTGCTCATCAAGACCAGTTCCTTCATCGCTGGGGCTACGCACTGTCGGACCAGCAACGGAAGGTGCTACGCGATATCGGCCTGTGCCGCACAGTCGCACTGGGCACTCATCTGGAACGCTGCGATCGATGCAGCTATGAGACTGTGGCATATGACTCGTGCCGGAACCGGCACTGTCCCAAGTGTCAGTCTTCAGCGCGCGATCGTTGGCTACTTAAGCAGGCTGCCAGCCTGCTGCCGGTGCCCTACGTCCATGCGGTCTTTACCGTCCCCGAACAACTGGCACCACTCGGACTGCGCAACCAGAGGCTCTTTTATTCGATGTTGTTTCGCGCAGCTTCCGAGACCCTGCTGGAGATTGCTGCCGACCCGCGCCATCTCGGTGCGCGCATCGGCATCCTCGCCGTTCTTCACAGCTGGAGTCAGAACCTCCAGTTCCATCCCCATCTGCACTGTCTCATTCCCGCCGGCGGACTGGCTCCCGATAACTCCCGCTGGATCGCGACCAAACGCCACGGGTTCTTCCTCCCGGTGCGCGTGCTCAGCCGCATGTTCCGCGGCAAGTTGCTCAGCTTTCTCAAGCGTAACTACCGGAGAGGGGAGCTATGCTTTGCTGGCAAGCTGGCCGGACTCTCTTCACCGCGCACCTTCTACGCTCTGCTCCGAAGCCTGCGACGAAGAGAGTGGGTGGTCTACTCCAAGCCTCCCTTCGGCGGACCCGAGCATGTGCTGAAGTATCTGGCCCGCTACACCCATCGCGTCGCCATCTCCAACGGAAGGCTCATCAGCCTCGAGAACGGGCAGGTGCGCTTTCGCTGGCGCGACTCGCGACACAACAACCGTAGCAGCACGATGAGGCTCGATGCTATCGAGTTCATCCGCCGCTTCCTGCTCCACGTCCTACCTGCCAACTTCGTAAGGATCCGGCACTTTGGGTTCCTTGCCAACCGGAACAGGCGGCAGGCACTGGAACTGTGCCGCGCCCATCTCCATGCCACAGTTGCCGAACTGACCACCCTGCTCAGCGAACAACAACGGTCAGCGCTAAACCGATCCTGCCCTCAGTGTCGATGCGGAACCCTGCACGTCGTCGCGTATGCATTCGTTGGTCAGCAGATCGGTACTGTGACTCTGCCTCGCCCTCCCACCGTCAACTCCTCTTGAGGGATGCGCACCTTCATGCCAACTCGAACTGTTGCGTTACGGCTTCCCCACAAGCCCTTCGCGGACCTGTGCCTCGAATCTGTTCGCCCTACGTCAGCAAGCCGATCCTGTACTACGATCACGGGCAGTACAGGCCTCGAAAACTATCCAACCACTGATCGGCACGCTGCATTCCTGGCGCGATTGACCGCTTCGGCTCCCTGCAGAGTCCATTCAATCCCCATACATCCACCGCGCTAGCGGCTTAGCGCAAATCGCCGTATCCACACCGCTCCGCCGGCGACCGCTAGGCAACCGAAGAGTCCCTGCAGGCGGAGCGCTGTCGATACGGCACTAGAGATGATGCGATCATCGGCGCCCGACGGACCGGCGCGGCTGTGGCAGCGCAGCCCACCACGGCAATTGCCGATCGAATCTTAAACAGGCAACTCTTCGCCGGATTGTTCGCGCACCATGTACTCGGCATACCAGGCGGGCCAGTTTTGGTCGGCTTGCCCGATTCGCTTCTCATGCTGCCCATGCGCTTTCGCAGCGCGGATCATCGCCTGTGCAAGATCGCTCGCCGATGTAAACGCCGTGTTGCCGGCCAAACGTCCGGGGAGCCGTTTCGTCACCTCTTGCAATATCCAGCCGTTGCCGTCCGGGTCATTGA
>JASHTH010000488.1 GCA_030040655.1 Acidobacteriaceae bacterium
TGGTGATTGTTTCCAACTATTTGCTCGCCATTGCCGATCAAGCGGAGGTTGAGTCAGCCACATCGCAACGAGACACTGCCAAGGCGCTGTTTCAACAGGCATCCGATCAACAAACTGCAGGCCTTGCATCAGCGGTAGACGTTCTGCGATCCCAAGTGCAACTGGAATCGCGCGAACAGAAGCTGATTAGCGCACGAAACGACTTGGCGAAGCAGAAATTGGCCTTGGCGCGAGCTGTCGGGCTTCCTTTGGGGCAACCGTTCGAGATAACAACCCGGATCCCTTACCGGGAGCTCACGGCTTCGAGTCTCGACGAGGCGATCCACAACGCTTACGAGACTCGCGCCGATTTTCTGAGTCAGTTGAATCGGGTCCGTTCCGCTGAACTCACGAGAAAAGCCGCGTCTGCCGAACGCTACCCATCGCTAGGTGCGGAAACCGACTACGGTCTATCCGGAGTTAACCCGGGTTCATCCCACGGCACCGTCGATGCGGCTGCCACGCTTCGAATCCCTATCTTTCAGGGAGGGAGAGTGCACGGGGATGTTCTCAGGGCCGACGCCTCGTTGACAGAGGAAAAACAGCGACTGGAAGACTTACGAGCCAAGATCGATCAGGAAGTTCGCGACGTTTATCTCGATTTGGAATCGTCCGCGCAGCAAGTGTCTGTCGAAAATCGCGCGGTGACGCTCGCCACTCAAACCCTCGAGCAATCTCGCGATCGATTCAGCTCGGGAGTCACAGACAATATCGAAGTGGTTCAAGCCGAAGATGCGCTGGCAATCGCCACCGATGCCTACATCGCGAGTCTTTACAGCTACAACCTGGCCAAACTATCACTGGCGAGGGCGACCGGAGTCGCCGAATCCCGATACTCGGAGTATCTGAAGGGGAATTAAGTATGCCGGAGCAAACTCAGTACCCACAGCAGTCACCCAAGCCGGAGCAACGCCAGCAAGCCGGTACCCCAACGACAGATGACGTGCTCGTCTCGGCTTATCCACAGAAGCGCTCCCGCAAGCGCTGGATGGTACTCGCGTCGGTCATTGTGCTCGTTGCAGCCGGCATTGTTCTGTGGAATTATCTCTCCGGCTTTGAATCCACCGACGATGCCCAGGTGGACGTGCATCTCTACCCTGTCAGCGCTCGCATCTCGGGATATGTCCAGAAGGTAAACGTCGATGACAACCAATGGGTCGATGCAGGCTCTACGCTCGTTGAGATCGATCCGAAAGACTATGAAGTGGCATTAGCAAGAGCGCAGGCGTCACTGGACGCGTCAGAAGCTACCGCGAAAGGCCTAAACATTGACGTGCCAGTATCCAGCGTCGACACATCAAGCCAATTGAAATTCACCTCTTCGGATATTGAGAATGCCCAAGCAGCGATTTACGCAGCGGAAAAGCAAGCCGCCGCCGCTCACGCGCGCGTATTGGAAGCGCAGGCGCAAAATGTCAAGGCCCAGGATGACGTCAATCGCTATCACTTGCTGCTCGTCAAGGACGAGGTGCCAAAGCAAGTGTATGACCATGCCTATGCAGCCGCCGCCACGGAGGTTGCGGCGATTGCCGCGGCGGAGGCAGACGAGGCCGCGGCCGAACAAACAGTTCAAGAGGCGCGCAGCCGCCTCGTCGAGGCTCAAGCACACTATGAAAATGCCCAGGCCGGGCCGCAGCGGGTAGCTTCCACGCGAGCCAAAGCGCTTTCAGCAGAAGCAGACGTACATCAGAAGGAAGCCACCGTAGAGCAGGCGCAATTGAACCTGGGATACACGAAGATACTCGCGCCTGTAACTGGCGAGGTCACAAAAAAGGTTGTGGTCGGGTTGAATGTCGACCCGGGAGAGCAGTTACTCACTGTGGTTCCCCTCGATCAGGTGTGGATCACGGCAAACTTCAAGGAAACGCAACTCAAGCATATGCGTGTTGGCCAAAAGGCGAGGATAGAGCTGGACTCGAACGGGCGCACTTACAACGGCCATGTTGACAGTATTGCGGGAGGAACTGGCCCCATTTTCAGCCTGCTGCCGCCGGAAAATGCGACCGGAAACTACGTGAAGATTGTGCAGCGTGTTCCGGTGAAGATCGCCCTGGAGCCGGGCGAGAATCGCGACCACCAGCTTCGGCCGGGAATGAACGTCGAGGCGAAGGTGTATCTGCGATGAGCGCCGCCGCAACCAGTCTGCCGGCAGCGCGGGCCGTATCTCGCCCCACTGTGAATCCGTGGCTTATCGGCATTACCGTGTCCATGGCCGCATTCCTCGAAGTGCTAGACACCAGCGTGGCGAACGTCGCATTGCCGTACATCGCCGGGGACCTGGGCGCCAGCTACGACGACAGCACATGGGTACTTACTTCCTACCTTGCGGCGAATGCCATTGTGCTTCCCGTAAGTGGATGGCTGGCGGACGTTTTTGGGCGCAAGAGATATTTTATCCTCTCGCTGATAGTTTTCACCGTAAGTTCGCTGCTGTGTGGCTTCGCGCCCAATCTTCCGCTTCTACTAGTTTTCCGCGCGCTGCAAGGTATCGGGGGTGGTGGACTCCAGCCGATGGCGCAGGCAATCCTCAATGATACATTTCCTCCCGAACAACGTGGCTCGGCGTTTGCGCTCTACGGAATTACTGCGGTTCTTGCTCCCACGGTGGGTCCCATGTTGGGAGGCTGGATTACGGACAACTATTCCTGGCGTTGGATCTTCTTCATTAAACTGCCGATTGCACTTCTTGCTCTTTACATGACTTACACGCTAGTGCAGGAACCCTCGTCCGCCAGTCGCGCCAAACATGGCGGCATTCGCGTGGACTACATCGGAATTGCGTTTCTGACGCTTGGTGTGGCATCACTCCAGGTCGTACTGGATAAGGGCCAAGAGGATGACTGGTTCGGTTCCAGGTTCATTCTTACACTAGCCATCACTGCGACGGTCTGCTTGCTGTCGCTCGTCATTTGGGAGTGGTACCGCAAGGATCCTATCATCGATGTCCGCATGTTCAAGAGCTTCAACTTCGCGGCAGCCAATCTGATGATGTTCATGATGGGTATCATGCTATTCAGCACCCTGGTACTCATTCCCGAGTTCTTGCAGACGCTGCTGGGCTACACCGCCGAGCTTGCAGGTTTGGTATTGTCCGCCAGTGGATTCATCCTGCTGTTGATGATGCCCATTGTGGGGCGCCTGACGTCGAAAATTCAGGCGCGCTTTTTGATAGCGACAGGTTGGTTGTGTCTTGCCATCGGTCTGATCTACTCGGCCTATCGAATCGATCTCTTCATCAGTTTCAACTTTGCCATGTGGCTGCGCTGCGCTCAGGTGATAGGCATTGGCTTCTTATTTGTCCCAATTACAGCCGCCG
Source organism: Acidobacteriaceae bacterium (assembly GCA_030040655.1). Lineage (GTDB taxonomy): Bacteria > Acidobacteriota > Terriglobia > Terriglobales > Acidobacteriaceae > Telmatobacter. The sequence continues at coordinate 3,356 of JASHTH010000488.1, forward strand.
GGTATATTGGTGTCCCAGCCGAAAAGGGCAACAGTGTCTCGGGCATGGTCAATTTCATGCGCAACATCGGCAGCAGCATCGGTACTTCCATCGTGACAACGATGATCGCCCGGCGATCACAATATCACCAGCAAATCCTGGTCGGGCACATCACGCCTGACACACCGGCGTTTCGCGGAGCGCTTCACGGTCTCGCCGGCAACATAAAACATTCCGGACTCGGCGCTGCCGACGCACACAGCCAGGCAATCGCCAGGTTTTATGCCCTTGTGAATCAACAAGCTCATACGCTTTCGTTCATGGACACGTTCTGGGTGCTGGGAGTGCTTTGCGCCATTATGTTCGCTCTCGCTTTCTTTTTGAAGAAAAACGATCCCGGTGCGGGCGGAGATGTTGCGGTGGGTTGAGGAAACCACAATGATTCGAGCCATCACAATTGAGCGCGAGTTTGGCTGCGGAGCATCCGAAATCGCCAGTCTGGTCGCCAGCCGCCTTGGATGGAGCCTCTGGGACGAACGGTTGACACAAGAGATTGCGCGCCTGACCGAGACCACGCCGGGTGCGGTTGAGCAAAGAGAATGGCGAGCCGATCCTGTCACGCACAGGATCTTTCGAGATTTTCTTCGGGGCGCGTTCGAGGGCGGCTTGCCGCCCACTGACCGGCTGCATTTGCTGGATGCGCGCCGGATCGCCGCTGTTTCGGAAGCTGCAGTCAAAACCGCCTTCTCAAGCGGCCCCTCGGTGATTGTCGGCCGCGGTGCTCAGCTTTTCCTGCGAAACCGCAAGGATGTCTTCCATGTGTTTCTCTACGCATCTCGCGATCACAAGATCCGCAGGCTGATCGCCAAGGGCGCAACTCAGGACGATGCAGTGAAACAGATCGACACGACGGACAAGGCGCGAGCTGCGTTCGTCCGGCGGCATCTTGGGCTGAAATGGCCGGAACTCCACCTGTATCACGCCATGTTCAATACCGACATCGGGGAGTCTTCTACGGCCACGATGCTTCTTGAGTGCGTCCATGAGTTTGAAAAGAGCCGATGAATTGCCCGCCAGTGCGGCGATCGGTTATATCCGGCCAGGATCCTCCCATCTCTTTCGATAAGTAACTTTCTCTTATGGTAGCTGAGAGAGGAGCGAGTGCCTCTGTCTCCCAGAGAGTCGTAAGACGTGCGGCATTCGGTGGAGAACTCAGGCAGCTAGCAAACATCGGGAGTTAGCAAGCAATTCACATTTCCTCGCGAGGGTCCGTGTAGCAGAATTTCCATCGGAAATAGGTCCCGTTCGGATTCTCAATCGTGAGCGACCTCGGCCCCTCATACATATCGATTCGCTTCCGCGCAAGTGACAAGAGCTTCTCCACATCAGCATCGGTAGTCCCGATAAGGAGGGATGTCTCTCTCTTTGAGTATCCGAGGATGTCGCGCATGAAGTAGACCAGGCGCTCCCAAGCCGGAAAATGCCCGGCGGAACCTGCGCAAACGCTTGAATGGATATGCGCTGATTCCATTACTTGAGTGCGATCTTGCACATGCTCTATGACATGCCGCACCAGAACCCGCACCATAAAACGGTATTTGAACGCATCCGGGACGGATCGGTCCTTCACTTCTGCTTCGACCTTTGCAAGTAGAACGTCACTGTCGTCGCACTCAATCAGGAAGCTGAGATAGAACCTGAGCTCCTCTCGATAGAGGGCGACAGTTTCATTCCAGCTCATTGTGTCTTCTGAGTGTGCTTTGGCAATCGGCATCTTGAGGGTTCACTCGCACAAAAATCTGAAACGTTGCTACTGCACGCCCAGCAAGGTCGAATGGGACGCTACTTCATTGGTCGCTGCCGGAGTCAATTCGTGGGGCTCGTCGAATTGATAGGATCCGTAGTCGATGGTGAGAACAGCGGTGCCCCCAAGCCGCACTTTCGATTCGCTCCTGTTCGACTGCGGTAGCCAAAAATCGCCGCTCTTAGCATATGTGTGGTGAATTTCCGTGTCCCTAATCCAGAATGAGGGGTTCTCAGCGGGTTCAGCATCCACGCGGGCAACGGCATAATCTCTAGCATCGATCCAGACCTTCCCGCGATAGAGCAGCTTGTTTTTCCTCTTTGGTTCAACAGAAAACACGTAGAGCGGGCGCCCACCCTCGTTTGTTTCTCCATCGAAAGTAAAGTTGTAATTGAAGGGTGTGAGACCTGCCGTTTGCTGCCGGGAGTCGATTTGCTCTGTCTCAAG
>JASHTH010000489.1 GCA_030040655.1 Acidobacteriaceae bacterium
GGGATTGGCGTCATGACCGACGGCCGCCACATTTCCGCCGAAGACTTGGCCCTGCTGGCATTACAGGCTCTCTCAGCTGAGGAGTCGTTGGATGCGGGGGTTCATGTGGCGGAATGTGCCGAGTGCAGGGGCGAGTTGGCGGCGCTGGAGGGCGATCTGGCGCTGGTGGCGCTGAGTACCGACCAGCGCGCCCTGCCTGCTGGCGCGCGCGATCGATTCCTCGGGCGCATTGCGGCCGACGTCGAAGCGGTTGCGCCCGCTGAAAAGGCGATCCCGATCGATCGCCGGCGCGCGACGCGGACGGCGCTCTGGATTCCGTATGCCGCAGTAGCTGCGCTTTTGATGATCTGCGCCTGGCTGGGCTGGAGAATCAATGGCCTGAATGAACAATTGCGCGAAGAGACGGCTCGCGTTGCGAAGCTCACTGAGAAGAATGCCCATGCGCAGGAGATCGAAGAAGTGCTCACCGCACCGGATGCTCAGCACGTGCTGCTCACTGCCGTTAAGACTCCAGCGGCGCCTACTGGCCGTGCCATCTATCTCGCTTCCCGCGGAGGTCTCATCTTCCAGGCCGACAATCTCGATCCGCTGCCCGATTCCAAGACCTATGAGCTTTGGCTGATTCCGGCCGATGGCCGCGCGCCCATTCCGGCCGGCCTCTTCCGACCTGATGCGCGCGGTGCGGCAAGCGTGGTGCTGCCGCCGCTGCCGGCCGGGATATCGGCAAAGGCTCTCGGCGTTACGGTCGAAAAAGCGTCGGGTTCCGCGGCGCCGACCGCTCCCATTCTGCTCCTTGGCGCCGTCACCTCCGGCGAGTAGGTTCGAGGACCTGCGGCGATCTTCTCACGAGTTTCGACGCTCGCATTGCCGGCGCAATGCGTGGTTTTGGTGGAGAAGATCGCGGCGGGAGCGAAAGAGCCCAGTTGTCAGCGCCGAGAAGAGCGTCAACAGACGTAACATGCTCCATTTTCGCATCGCTTCACTCAACCAGAGTGAGCGCTCCAACTGCCTGATTCAGCCCGTGTTCGGCATTTTGGCGAAACACAACTACATCGTTAAACTCGCCCGTCTTGGCGGCTATCTCGCTCGCACCCACGACCCTCCACCGGGCAACACCGTCATCTGGAGAGGGCTATCCCGGCTAACAGACATCGAGCTCGGCATTATGATCGGAGTTCAACTTGTGGGTAATTGAAAGGAAGACAAGACGCTTACGGAAATGCACCGATTCGATTTGACTCTCCTTCAGACAAAGCACCTGGTGTTGGACCAGATTCCGAAGGACTGTCGTGGATCGAGAACGACGAGTCTCCGAAAACTGGAGGAAGGCAGCGTTTTCTTCGACCTTCCAACCCCGCCTAAAATAAATGGGGACCGGACAAGCCCTTGTCGAACTCGACAGCAGCGGCAAGAATATAGTGCTTCTCCAAGACATCTACCCTGCAGGCGCATGGGCAAACGCGTACGCAGGGTATAGAAAGATAGCCTAGATCCCACTCGCTACACTGGGAAGTCGGGAAGTCAATGAGCCGTGATGGTCCTGAAGAATTGAGCCGACACGATTTTGATGACGTTCGAATTCGTCAGTGGCGCCACCGCCGATCGGCGAGAGCTCCTAACCGCCTCGTTAGCGAGGGTTCCGGTCGATTAGTCGGCAATTGGGAGCTTTCGAGATCGCGGACGCTGCCCGCATCGCTGTGTCGCCATTGCGCTCCTAATTTTGGGGAGATTTGAGGGCCGGAGAGCATCCGTCTGCGATTTCCAGCGGACAGGAGGCGTGCGCACCGCTGCTAACTCTGATGCAACTCAGGCGTCGAATTGCCAGGAAAAACATGTGGTATAACGGTTCTCTCCCGATATCAAGGGCTGGCGAGGGAGCGAATGGTCAACGGTCTTCGTCGATGTAGTAGGGCCGTCGGGCAACGGCGATATTGGGCGATCTTCCACAGGACAAAGTAACCCTAGATTTGCTCTGGGCAAAGCAGCGGAGCAGCTATGCGGGATGAAACCACAGACCCTGACGCGCCTTCGCCACCGATGGGAAATGCGGCGCAGGGTCGCCGGCGCATCCGGTCGATAGCGATCGCGGCAGTGGCGCTCATCGCGGTCGGCATCGCGCTGGGTTTGGCATCAGGACGAAGGCTGACTCCATCCCCGTCCGCGCACGCTGCTACCTTTTCTTCAGCTTCCGAGCATTCCTCGGGCATGCTACGTCTAACCGGCAGGACCCAGGCCGTGCAGGCACAATCGATTCTGGCGCCGCGGATTGCCGGGGAGCAACTCGGCACGCTGACGATCACCTTTCTGGTGCCGGCGGGCAGCCGTGTGAAAAAGGGCGACCCTTTGGCCGAATTCGACCGCACCGCGCAGATGCGCGACTTTCTCGATCAACAGGCCAAGCTATCGGACCAGGGCGACAAGGTTCTGGAAGCCCAGGCGAAGGAGATCTCCGACCGGGCTACCGATGAAACGGAAATGAAGCAAGCCGAAGATGCCTTGAGCAAGGCCCAGCTCGAGATGGAAAAATCCGAGATTCTCTCGCGCATCGATGCCGAGAAGGCCAAAGAAAACCTGGAGGAGGCGCAGGCGACCTTGGCGCTGCTCAGGGATACGTTCCCGCTCAAGCGCAAATCGGCGGCAGCGTCCATTCGGATTCTTGAGATTCAGCGCGATGGAACGCGTCGAGCCATGGAACACGCGCAAGCCAATGCCGCGCTGATGCAGATCCACGCGCCTATCGACGGCATTGCGGTATTCAACACCATCTGGAAGCAGGGAAGCATGGGCGAAGTGCAGGATGGCGACCAGGTGCGCCCCGGAGTTGCCTTCATGGAGGTGGTCGATCCCGCGGCCATGGAGGTGCAGGCGCGCGTCAACCAGGAGGACGTGCTGGCGCTGTCGATCGGCGAGGCGGCGCGAATCCATCTGGACGCCTATCCCGACCTGGTGCTTCCGGGGCGGCTGGAGTCCATCGATCCCATGGGACAGCCCGGCGACTTTTCGTCGAAGCTGCGCGCGTTTACGGCGACGTTTTCCATTCAGGGCGCCGATCCGAAGCTGATGCCCGACCTGTCGGCCGCCGTGGAGGTCAGCCCTGCTGCCCAAGGCGCTGCAGCGGGAGGGACGCAGTGAACGGCTGGACGCGGAGATTGCCGGCGCGCCGGATTCTGGCGATCGCGGCCGGTCTTCTGGTCGTCGCAGTCACCGCCTTCGGCATGCTTCGCTACTCGCACCGTGCGCCCTCGCGTGCCACCTATCAGGTGAAACACGACGAATTCCTCGACGTGCTGGAGTTCCGTGGCGAGCTGAAGGCGATGAAGTCGGTGACGATTGCGGCGCCAGCGACAGCTTCGAGCCTGCAGATTGTCAAAATCATCGCCGATGGCACGCCGGTTCACACCGGAGACATGATCGTGGAGTTCGATCCCTCGATAGCCCGGCAGCATCTTGCGGAAGACCAGTCTACGGCGAAATCGGCGCGCGCCGACATTGCCGAAGCGCGTGCGCAGGCCGTTCTCACCGAGGAGCAGGATAAAACGGCAGTCTCCAAGGCCCGATACGACGTAGAGTCAGCCAAACTTGACGCGAGCCAGCAGGAGATTCTCTCAAAGATCGACGGATCCGAGGCCCAACTGAAGGTGGCCGATGCCGAGCAGGCGCTCAAGCAGGCCGAGGCGAAGCTCAAATCCGATCAGATGTCCGATCAGGCGACGATCCAGGACAAGATCGATGCCAGCGCCAAGGCGGAATTCGATTTGAAGCGCGCGAACGAGGCCGTTGCCTCCACCACTCTTGCGGCGCCAACCAGCGGAACCGTCAGCCTGGTTTCACTGTGGCACGGAACCGGCGAGGGCCCATTCCAGGCTGGCGAGCAGGCATGGCCGGGCGCGCCCATTGCCGAGTTGCCCGATGCCGCGTCGATTCGCATTGCGGCGCGCGCAGATGAAACCGAGCGCGGGCGCCTGACTCTTAACGAGCCTATCATCGCGCAACTCGACGCCATTGTGGACCGGCAGTTCACCGGGCACATCGAAAAGATCAGCACCATTGCCACGTCGGATTTCTCCGCCGGTTGGCCGATTCCAAGAAATTTCAACCTGCAGATCGCTCTCGATCAGAGCGATCCTCGGCTGCGGCCGGGCATGACCGTCCATGTCACGGTGATCGTCAATCGCGTGCCCAACGCCATCACCATTCCCGCGCAAGCCTCGTTCATGAAGTCGGGCCGCACTGTGGCTTATGTGTGGAAGGGCGGAAAATTCGAAGAGCGATCGATTCGCGTGGACAGGAAATCGCGAGACCGTCTGCTGATCTCCGATGGATTGAATCCCGGCGATCGGGTCGCGCTCACCGATCCAACGGAGGCGCCTTGAAACTGAAGCAAGCGCGCGTCCCCCTATTGTCGATACTCGCGGTCCTGGTGATCGCTGCCTCTGCGACGGTGTGGCTGCGAGCCGTGGGGCGCAGCCGAACGACCGATCAGGCCATTCCTGCGGCTGCCGTGGAGCGCGGCGCCATCAGCCTGGATGTATACGGCACCGGCGAACTGCAGGCCAGCCATACGGTGATGCTGGCGGTGCCGCCTATTGGCGGCGATGCGCTGCAGATCACAAAGCTGGTGCACACCGGCGCGCGGGTGAAAAAGGGCGACATTGTGATTGAATTCGATCCCAGCGGCCAGCAGTTCAAGCTGGAGCAGAGCCGCTCGGATCTCGAGCAGGCGCAGCAGGAGATTGCCAAAGCGCAGGCCGATGCGGCTGTGCTCGCCGCCAAGGACAAGGTCGCGCTGCTGAAAGCGCACTACGACGTGCGCAAAGCCGAGCTCGACATGCAGAAAAACGAGCTGCTGAGCAAAATCGAGGGGCAGAAGAACCAGCTCGCTCTGGACCAGGCAAACCGCGCCCTGGCGGAACTGGAACAGGACATCAAGTCGCATGCGCAGTCGGGCCAGGCCGACGTGGATCTGGCCCAGGAGAAGTACAACAAAGCGAAGCTGACGATGGATGCGGCCCAGCAGAACCTCGAGAAGATGCAGGTCGCCGCCCCCATGGACGGCCTTGTCACGATACGGAAGAACGAGTTTGCTTCGGGGGGAATCTTCTTCACCGGCATGACGCTGCCGGAGTTCCGCGTGGGCGATCAGGTGCAGCCCGGCAGCCCCATCGCGCAAATCGTCGACCCGATGGAGATGAACCTTCTTGCCCACATGAACGAGCAGAGCCGCAGCAATCTCCGCACCGGGCAGGCGGTTGAGGTCAGGTTCAACGCCATGCCGGGCAGCGTCTTTCACGGCACAGTCAAGAGCGTTGCCGGAATGACCGCGCACGCCTTTGTCTTCGACTCGACGACCGGCGGCAACTTCGACGTGACCATTACGATTCCGAATCTGGACCCGCGCCTGCGTCCCGGCCTCACGTCGGAGCTGCGCTTCGAAGGAGAGACACAAAAAGGCGTGCTCTTTGTGCCGCGCATCGCGGTCTTCGTCAAAGAGGGCAAGCACATCGTCTACGTGCGAAACGGCAGTGGATATCAGCAGCGGGAAGTCAAAGTCCTGAGCGAGAACGAGAGTCGTTCCGCGATCTCGGGCGTCGACGTGGGCACGCTGGTCGCGCTGCGCGACCCCACAGCTCCGGCGAAAACGCCCGCGCCCGGAGCCGGCGCCTCGGGAGGAGTTCTCTGATGCCGCTTGTCGATTCGGCCGCGAAATCCTCTCGCGTCATGCCTGTCATGCAGCAGTGGGCGCGTGACGCCGAGCTCGGTCTGCAAAACCTGATGGTGCACGGCCTCCGCTCCTTCCTGACGATGCTGGGCATGATCTTCGGCGTGGCCGCGGTGGTGGCCATGCTTTCCATCGGAGCCGGCGCGCGGCAAAAAGTTATGGCCTTCATCGAGCAGATGGGCGTGCGCAACCTCATCGTGGAAGCGAAGGAGACCACCGAGTGGCAGGCGCACATGAAGGTCCGCCGCATCACGCCCGGGCTCACGCTCGAGGATTATCGCGTCATTCAGGACGACGTTCCCGGCATTGCCGCGGCGACCCCGCGCAAACGCATGACGCCGTCGCGCGTGCTTCCGACTTCGCAGCAGGACGCGCCGGTGGTCTATGGGGTAAACACGGCCTATCAGCAAATCGCTGGCCTGCACGCAACGGAGGGAAGATTCTTCGACGACCAGGAGGAGCAGCGCGGCGCTCCGGTCTGCGTCCTTGGCGCCGCTGCCCAGTGGAATCTCTTCGGAGCAGCCGACCCTCTTGGCCAATGGGTCAAGGTGAATGAGCAATGGTTCCGGGTCATCGGCGTAGTAAGCCCGCAGCTCGGAGCGCCATCGGATTCGGCGGGAGTGCCGTCGACGGATGTGAACAACGTCATCTACACCCCGCTGAATGCGGCGCTGCTTCGGCTCGAAGACAGCTACAGCGACGTCCGCGACGAAATCGACGGGATCTATGTGCAGCTCCGCGACGGGCAGGATCTCGGCCAGGCAGCTCAGATCGTCCGCGCCATCCTGCAATCCTCGCATCACGGCGCCAACGATTACAGCGTGATCGTTCCTGCGGAGCTTCTGGCTGAGCAGCGCAAAACGGAACAACTCTTCAACGCCGTCATGGTGGCCATCGCATCGGTGTCGCTGATCGTCGGCGGCATCGGCATCATGAACATCATGCTCGCCGGGATTCTCGAACGCACGCGGGAAATCGGCCTGCGCCGCGCCGTCGGCGCGCGCCAGTCGGACATCGTGCGTCAGTTTGTCATTGAAGCCACGACGATCTCCGTGGCGGGCGGGCTGCTCGGCGTGGTCCTCGGGTTCATCGTCTCGCGGCTCATCGCCTGGCTCGCGGGGTGGTCGACGATCGTCACCGCCGGTTCCGTCGCGCTGGGATTCCTGGTGTCGATCTCGGTCGGCCTCATCTTCGGCATCTATCCCGCAACCAAGGCCGCGCGGCTCGATCCGGTGGAAGCCATTCGCTATGAATGATGACGCGGCAGTGGGCACATTGATTTCGTTCCCTTTCGCGCCTGCGGCCGGCAATTCTCAAGAGCACAGTTGTATCTCTGGAGCGTTTGCATGAGGACTGTGGTTTCGGGAGTGGTGTGTTTGATTTTGCTTGCCTTCGTTCCGGCGGGTCTTGCGCAGTCCTGGCGAAACTACCGCGAGGCGCTTCCCCCAAGCGTGCGTTCGGGCGCAACACCGGCCGCACAGCACCTGAACGATTACGTCGTTGATGGCAAGCTGACGTTGACCCTGCACGATGCCATCCTCCTGGCTCTTGAAAACAACAGCAACGTGCGCCTCGAGGAGTCCGCGGTCGAGAGCCAGAAGATGACGTTGCTGAACGCTTTCGCTCCGTTCGATCCGCAGGTGCAGGGCCAGTTGAACATCAATCGCTTTTCCACGCCCGGCTACACCGAGCTGCAGGGCGTGGGCGTATCGAGCAATGCCACGCTCAACTCGCTCTCCCAGTTCGGCCAATTAGGTTACTCGCAAACCTTTGTTACCGGCACGAACGTACAGGCGAGCATAGGAACCACCAAGAGTTCTCAGAACAGCGGCTTCTTGTTTTTCAATCCCTTCTTCAACTCGACGCTGAATCTGCAGTTCACGCAGCCGCTGCTGCGCGGCTTCGGACGCTTCGCCAACACGGCGCCGATCCTCATCGCCCGTCGCGGACTGGCGCAGTCGCAGGCCGCTTTCCAGGGCCAGGTCAGCGATGCCGTCTTCCAGCTGGTGCTGCAATACTGGAACGCCGTGCAGGCGCGCGGCAATCTCGACGTGAGCGATCGCTCGCTGAAGCTCGCCCAGGCGAGTTACGACCACGAGAAGCGGTCGCTGGAGCTGGGTGCGCTGCCGCCCCTGGATATCTATCGTTCGCAGTCGGAGGTCGCGGCGCGACGCGTGCAGGTCATCCAGGCGCAGTATGCGGCGCAGCAGGCAGAGGAAGATCTGCGGCTGACGATCGGCGCGGACCAGGATCCGTTGATTCATGCGCTCCCCTTGAATCTCACCGAGAAACCGGACAAAGGCGCCGATGCCGCGCCTCCGGAGCTGCAGGCCGAAGTAACCAAGGCCATGAGCAATCGGCCGGAGCTGCAGGCCGAAGCGGCAGCCCTCGACGCGGACCGCGCCGGCATTCGTCTGGCTCACAATCAGCTTTTGCCCAACCTGACGTTCAACGGTTTTTATCAGAGCAACGGCCTGGGAGGGAATCAATACAACCTGACCACGCAGCAGCTCATTTCGCAGGGAGGTTTCGGTTCGTCGTTCAGCCAGCTCTTCGGATTCGGATATCCGGGATACGGCGGAACGCTGACGCTGCAACTGCCAATCAGGAACCATCAGGCGCAGGCCGCGCTGGGCAGCGCGCTGGTGGCCCAGTCGCGCGACTTGGTCAACTCGCGCCTGACGAAAGAGCAGATTTTGCACGATGTGACCCTGGCGATCGATGACATGGAACAGGCGAGGTCGGCGCTGGAGGCGGCTCAGAGCAGCTACGACCTGGCGCAGAAGTCGCTCGCCGCCGACCAGCGAAAGTATGAGCTCGGAGCGGAGACCAATTTCTTCGTGCTCGACTCGCAGGAGAGACTTGCACAGGCGGATCTGGTTTTGCTGCAGACGCAGATCGGGATGCAGATTGCGCGCGCTACCCTGAGCCACGCAACGGGTGATATCCTCGAACCCTACCATGTGGAGATCAGGGATCAGTTCTCCAAGTGAACCGGATCACCCGTGGTTCTCGACCTGCGCCAACAGTTGATTGGCATGGATACCTCACTAAAGATGAAGCAAAGAAAGAACTTAATTCAACGCTATTCTCCTGTTTCCCTTTTGTGCGGTTTTAGCTAAAGCATAGGGGTCGATTATTGTGTGACCACCTGGTGTTGGACCAGAGGATGATCCGGGTAAAGAGAATCATCCGAACGGGGCTCAGGTCACTCGGACAACACTTTGTCTCTTGCAGCGTTGGTTGGCGCACAAATGGCGTACGAGTGTGTTTCAAAAACGGTTGCCAAGGGTATCCGGTTCCTCTGCCTGCAAACGCAGCCAGTCAGACGAATGCTTCTCAATGGCAATTCTGACCAACTGGCTGCGCGTTCTCACGCCGGCTTTGTGGAAGAGTTCCTGGATCACGGCTTTGACAGAACTTTCGGAACTGTGGACCTTCAACGCGATTTCCTTGTTGGTGAGGCCATCGAGAATTCCTCTCATTACGTCGCTCTGGCGCGGAGTCAGCGGCCGGACTTGCTCGTGCGAGTGAGAGGCTAGTTTGGTCGGAGCAACGAGCGCACGAACCAATGCCCTGTCCAGCCAGATCTCCCCTTCGGCAACACGATGAATCGCATGAATCAACTGGTCGAGTTTGCTGTGCTTGAGAAAAACGCCTGAGGCCCCGGCTTCCAAGGCCAGACGCGTCGCAGTGTCCGGCATGCCTGCTGTGACCACGAGAACCCGTGCTGTGCTTTTTCGTTTGCGAAGCTCTTCCAGCAAGCAAAGACCCTGCTCCGCCCCCAGGTCGTAATCGAGCAGGATCAGGTCGGCCTCGGTTCGTGAAAGAGCAGCTATTGCTTCTTCGACGGTCGTGCATTCGCCAACAACGCGGAGCCCTTCCGTGCTGCGCAAATACCGGCTCAGGCTCTCCCGAAAGAGGCTGTGATCATCGAGGATCAATAGGCGGATTTCGTGCATCGTCGCGACAAATCCTATGGCAGTTTAGGAAATAATGTAGCCGAAGAAAGATCGCAAAGTCGACGCGACCAACAGGGAGCGGCGACCTTGGGCAACGGTCAAACGGACACACTATTTCCTAAACTGCCCTAAGTGCTGGCCTGTTTCAATTCCACCACGAAGCATGAGCCATCTGAGATGGGAACATATCGCAGCTCCCCGCCAAACGAGCGCGCGAAGGCGCGTGACACGTAGAGCCCGAGCCCGGTCGCTTCCGCGCCTGCCTGAAAAGGGTGAAACAAATGTTCGGCTTGCAACACTCCGCCGCCGTTGTCAGATACTTTGACATGGACCTGCTCACCCTCGCTTGTGGCTGAGATCCTAAGGTTGCGGTTGCTCTTCTTCGAAAGGGCCCGGGTACTGTTCGAGATCAGGTTCAGGAACACCTGCATCAGGCTCGATCGATCGGCCCACACGAGTGGCAAACCGGGCTCAACCGACCATTGGGCGGTGATTTCCTCTTCCTGGAGAGACGGCGAGACGACGATCTTGAGCTCATCCAGCAAGACGGCAAGATCGACTTCGGTGGCCTGGCTGGACGATTGCCGAAGGTTGACGCTGGCGAGCCGTTCGAGGGCGAGAACCAGGTTTCCCAATGCCTCAAAGTCTTTGCTTCCCGTCAAAGATGAATCGCGTTGCAAATTCTGGTGCACCGCAGCGATGGCTCCGCAAACGTTCCGGATCTCATGAGAAAGACCGCTGACGGCGATTCGAGAACCCTCGAGGAGCTGGTGCAAGCCTGCAACCTCATGAGCTCGAAGCTCTTCCGAGGCATCCAGGACCATTGCCGCAAGTCGAGTGCCGGCGGTTGTGCGATACGTTGAGAAACAGATATCGGCTAAGAACGACTCTCCGTCTTCGCGCTGGCCACGGGCTTGCATCACGGCGCGCAGGTGTTGTTGTGTCGAATCCGGCAAGGAAACATTGGTGAGCGCGGGAAGATACCGATGAATCTCCTTTCCCGCAAGTGCACCATCGGGAAGCCCCAGCATGCGATGCGCAGCGTCGTTCGCCATGAGCACATGGCCGGTCGTGTCGGCTGTAACCACGGCCACTGGACTGCTCTCGATCAATACTTTGAGTTGTTCCTCGGCGGCGCGCCTAGCGTCTCGCTCTCCTTCAATTTCGTGCAGGTTTTCGATCGCGGTTCGGCGGCCGATGTTCACCTCGCGAATGAATAGGCCTGCGCCCACGAAGGCAGCAAAGTAGAGCACATCGCGCGAAGCCCCGGTTCGCAGATTCCACGGCAAATCGCTGAACAACTCAGCGAGTATGGTGCACACCGTGGCTGTGGCGACGATAAGAGCTCGCCCCACCGCACTGCCCACCATCAACATGGGAACCAGGTAGAGAAAGCCGAGGGGGATGGGTCCGATGATCAGCCAATCGGTTAGAGCGATGACGGCAATGAGGATCCCCGCCTTTAAAAGGACTGTTGACGTGCTTCCTTTGAAGAGGATGGCGTACATCGCTGTGCGTGGGACAGGCAGCCGCGTTTGCGAGTGCCTTACCCAGATTGTAGGCGCGCTCTTCGTCTCCGGGAATAAGGAACCCGTATGGGACCCTGCAAAAGCCAAAGTGATCGAAGCATTTTGTCCAAAAGATAGGCCGCGTGTGACTTTTCGATAGGCAGTAAAGGCTTGAAGATAGCGCTCGCTTTCGCGGACTCCATCCTAAGCTCAAAACTGGCTCCGCGTTCGCTTCCCTCAACCGCGGCAATCGGTGCTTCATCTCGCGCAACCGATCGTCGCGTTGCACTGGAGATCCTCGATGTACACCGTGCAATTTTCCTGCAATGCGATGCGGACCGGGCGCATTGCCGCGCTTTTTCTGGCTTCGGGTTTGCCCCTCATCGCCCAGCAGAGCCTCTCCTGGGAAGAGGCGAAGTCGGAGTTCGAAGCCAACAATCCGGCGCTCAAGGCAGACGCGGATAACGTCGATGAGATGCGGGCAGAGGAGATCACTGCCTTCCTCCGTCCCAACCCGCAGTTCTCCCTCACCGCGGACGGCACGCAGATCGCGCCCCACTCCGGCGTGTGGGCGCCACTCAAAGGAACTTATGAAGTGCCTACGTTCAGCTACCTTCACGAAAGGCAGCACAAGCGCGAACTGCGCCTGGAGAGCGCAAAGGAAGGCACGCAGATTACTGAATCGCTGCATGAGGACCTGAAGAGGAACATGCTCTTCAGCCTGCGCACAGCATTCGTGGCCACACTGCAAGCCAAATACGTGCTGGACCTTGCGAAGGCCGACCTTGAGTACTACGACAAGATCATCGACATAAGCCGCGAACGCTTCAAAGCAGGGGATATTGCCCAAATCGATCTCGATCGCATCGAGCTTCTCCGCGTGCAATACGAATCGGAGCTCGAGACGGCTATCGTCAACCTGCGGACCGCCAAGATCCAGCTTTTGCAGCTGCTGAACGAGCAAACCCCGGTCGATCGATTCGACGTGACTGGACCATTCGATTTCAGCGAAACCCTGAAGCCGCTCGACGATTATCGCCAGGCCGCTCTCGCCGCGCGGCCCGATCTGCAGGCGGCACTGGAAACGATCCAGCAATCCCAGACAAACCACAAGCTGGCAATCTCCAACGGCTCGACCGACCCCACCTACGGCGCGTGGTACACCCACAACTCCTCCAACAACAACCCGAACGGCATCGACACACTCGGGCTCAGCGTCAGCATTTCGCTGCGGGTCTTCGACCGCAACCAGGGAGAAAAGAAGCGAACGTTGATCGACATAGATCGAAGCCAACAGGCGAGCGAAGCGGCCCGGGCACAGGTCTTCAGCGATGTCGATTCCGCTTATGAACTGGTTCGCAGTAATATCGCGCTGCTCAAGCCGTACAAGGCCAGGTACAACAACCAGGCGCTGCGCGTGCGCGACACGGTGAGCTTCGCTTACTTTCACGGGGGAGCCTCGCTGATGGACTTTCTGAACGCACAAAGCGACTATCGCCAGGTGCAACTGGCTTACGCGCAACTGCTCGGCGCCTATTTAACGGCTGCTGGCCAACTCAATCTTGCTGTCGGTC
>JASHTH010000490.1 GCA_030040655.1 Acidobacteriaceae bacterium
GCTGCCGCGCGAGATCCGCATTTGGGCAATCGAGGCCGGAGACGTTGCAACCTTCAGTGAAGAGCTCACCGAGCCCGTCCGCGCTGCCGTTCCCCGCGTGGTCGAGGCGGTGGTGCGACGGCTCGAGGACTTCGGCAGGCCGGCCGCTTAGGAGAGGCAATGAAAATCGGCGTTTATTTCTGTAATTGCGGCACCAACATCAGCGACAAGATCGACCCGGAGAAGATTCGGGAAGAAGTGCGCGGAATCCCCGGCGTCGAGTACTTCAAGACCTGCGACTACCTCTGTTCGGAAGAAGGGAAGAGCTTTCTCGAAGAGGATCTGAAACGCGAGAGGCCCGAGCGCGTAGTCATCACCGCCTGCTCCCCGCGGGATTATGAGAAAACCTTCCGCGAGTGCGTCGCCAAGAGCGCGATCAATCCCTATCTGATGCAGATGGTCAATCTGCGTGAGCAAGTGGCGTGGGTCACGGCAGACCCGGGGCAAGCTGCGCAGAAAGCAACGAGTTATATTCGGGGCGCTGCGGCCCGGGTCAGCCGCCATGCACCTTTGGAGGAGAAAGAAATCGAAGTTCGCCCGGATGTGCTCGTCATTGGCGCCGGTCCGGCAGGGCTCAAAGCAGCGCTGGCCATCGCGGGAGCGGGTCGAAGAGTGGTGCTGGTCGAAAAGAGCCCAATGCTGGGCGGAATGCCGGTACGTTTCGAGGAGCTGTTTCCCAATCTCGAGTGCGGTCCCTGTCTGCTGGAACCCGTGCTGGCGGAAGTCTTGCAGGAAAAGCGAATCGAGATTCTCACGCTTTCCGAGGTCGCGGACATTGCCGGCTATTGTGGGAATTTCCTCGTCAAGGTCCGGCAGTCTCCACGCTTCATCGACCTGGCAAGATGCATCGGGTGCGGCGAGTGCGTGAATGCCTGCCCCGAATCGGCGCCGAGCCCGTTCAATTGCGGCCTCAACGAAAAAAAAGCGATCGCCTTCGCCCAGACCGGGGCGCTGCCGAACGCGCCGTTTATCGATTCCGACGTCTGCCGAAGAGGAAAGGGAGAGGATTGCCAACTCTGCAAAGCGGCCTGTCTGGTGGACGGGGCGGTCCTCTATGACCAACAGGAGAAGATCCTGGACAGAAATGTGGGCGCCATCGTTCTGGCGGTCGGTTCTTCGCTGTACGACTGCAGCGTCTTCCCCGGCCTCGCCTACGGCAAGAGCGCGAATGTTTATACCAGCATGGAGTTCGAGCGCCTGCTGGCGGCCACGGGGCCGACCGGCGGCAAGATACTTCGCAGGGACGGCCGGCCGCCGGAAACCGTCGCCATCCTTCATTGCGTTGGCAGTCTCGATCATCGACATCGGGGCTATTGCTCGGGAGTCTGCTGCCAGTATGCTTTCAAGTTCAACCAGATGATCCACCACAAGCTCCCCGGGGCAAGTGTCTTTCATCTTCATCGGGAGCTTGTAACGCCGGGAAAGGAAGAGTTCGCGCTGTTTTCCCGTGCGGAGGCCAACCCGCGCGCCACGTTTCTTCGCTACGCGAACCTGGAAAACGTTCGAATCAGCGAACAGGAAGGAACGAGCGAGATCCGATTTCAGGATGCCTCGGGACACAACCAGACGATTCTGGCCGACATGGTGGTTCTTTGCCCGGCGGTCGTCCCCGCCCCGGCTTCGCAGCGGCTCGCAGCTCAACTACAGACGCCTCTGGACAGATTTGGATTCTTCGAGGAATTGCACGGGCGGGCTGACGCAGCGCAAACCAAGATCAAGGGAATCTATCTTGCGGGCACCTGCCAGGGGCCCAAAGATATCCAAGCCTCGATCAATCAGGGCATGGCCTCGGCCGGCTACGTCCTCTCGCAGCTTCCGGCCGGCAAGACACTCACCGTCGAGCCGATCACGGCCAACGTCAACGAAGCCGTGTGCTCGGGCTGCCGGATTTGCGTTAAAGTGTGCCCCTACAAAGCGATCGGCTTTGACGAGGAGAAAGAGATCTCGGCCGTCAACCCGCTGCTTTGCCATGGCTGCGGAACCTGCGTGGCGGCGTGCCCGTCGGGGGCGATGGAGGGGAATCATTTTACCCAGGAACAGATATTCGCCGAGATCGAGGGGGTTCTCCAATGACGCGGGAAGATCAATCGGTTGTGGGCCCGGACAATACATTCGAACCGAAAATTATCGGGTTCTTGTGCAACTGGTGCTCCTATGCAGGCGCGGACAAAGCCGGACTGGCCCAAGTCCCTTATCCACCAAACGTCAGAGTGATCAAGGTGATGTGCAGCGGGCGAATCGATCCCCAATTCGTGCTTCAGGCCTACAAAAAAGGCGCCGATGGCGTGTTGATTCTGGCCTGCCACTTCGGCGATTGCCACTACAAGGAAGGCAATTTCAGAGCCACCCAGCGATATCGAATGCTACTGAGGCTGCTGAAGCAATACGGAATCGAAGAATCGCGCTGCTGCTTTGACTACGTGGCGGCGAGCGAAGGGGAGAAGTTTGTGCAATTGGTAACGGAAATGACGGATACGCTGAGAAAGCTAGGGCCGCTCCGTCCAGGAAAAGCGAAATAACTCGAAAGGGGAACAGTAGAATGGCAACGAAAGCTCTCGACTGCAGAGGATTGCAGTGCCCGCAGCCGCGTCTGAAGATGACCTTGGAAGCATTGTCGATGAAACCCGGCGATATCCTCGAGTGCATTGCGGATTGCTCCACGTTCGAATCCGATGTCAGGGAGTGGTGTGCGAATTCCAAGAAGGCCCTGCTCTGGTTCAAAAATGATGGCAACGGTACAAAGCGCTGTCAGGTGAGAATCTAGTGTCCTGAGTCATAAATTCGTGGCATTGAGAATAGTGCTCCGCTGAGAGCAGGAGCTTTGTTCACGGTGTCGACTTATGCAACGAATTAGTAACTCAGGACACTAGTATCTAGTTGCATAGATCAGCGTACAGCGCTTTGGAGTGTTTCTGGAAGACAATTTCCCATGGCGAAGCAGTG